>CAXTUE010000249.1:0-7073 GCA_964247355.1 uncultured Ktedonobacteraceae bacterium
GTGTTCACCGTTCGATTTAAAAACGGCGATACGTATACAGTGAGAGTTTCTGAGATTATCCCGCATAAAAAAATACTCTGGGAGGTAATCGATAGCTATCAGGGATGGCATGATGATCACACTGAATGGGTTGGTACTAAGATTGTCTGGGAAGTATTTCCTAAGATAGATAGTCTTGAAGTGAAGATGACACATGTAGGTCTAGTGCCAGAATTTGAGTGTTTTGATACATGTCGTCAGGGGTGGGATTATCTTATGGGAAAAAGTCTCCTAAATTTTCTTAATAGGAATAAAGGAATGCCCGTTTAATAACGCTTTAGCTCATAAAAGGATATGCAATGCTGGAGCAAGATGTACCTTGCTCTAGCATTGCATATCCTTTTATGAACTACACCACCTGTGGCAATCGCTCCTGTGCCGCCGCTACTGCTTCAGCAGGATATTCATAATCCAGTAGTTTGCCTGCGAAGTAGCTATCGTAGGCACTCATATCGAGGAAACCGTGTCCGCAAAGATTGAAGAGAATGACGCGCTCACGACCCTCTTCCTTCGCTTGCAGTGCCTCGTTAATAGCTGCTCGTACTGCATGGCCGGCTTCGGGTGCTGGCACAATGCCTTCGCTACGTGCGAATGTCACCGCCGCCTCAAAAACGGGATTTTGATAGTAGGCTTGTGCCTCAATGATGCCTTCATGATGCAATTGCGAGACAAGCGGCGACATACCATGATAGCGCAGACCGCCAGAGTGAATGCTTGGTGGCATGAAGTCATGACCCAGCGTGTGCATCTTCATCAACGGCGTCATACCAACGGTATCGCCAAAGTCATAGGCGTACACACCACGCGTCAAACTTGGACATGCCATTGGCTCCGCAGCCAGAAAGCGTGTCTTCAAGCCTTTACGCAATGACTCGCCGATAAAGGGGAAGGCCATGCCTGAGAAGTTGCTACCACCACCGATGCAGCCAACGACCACATCGGGATAATCGCCTGCTTGTGCCATCTGCAGCAAGGCTTCTTCACCAATCACAGTCTGGTGCAGCATGACGTGATTGAGCACACTACCGAGCGCGTACTTTGTTGTGCCACCACTCTTCGCCGCAACCTCTACCGCTTCACTGATAGCGATACCGAGGCTACCCATATTCTCTGGATTCTTGGCGAGAATACCGCGACCCGCATCCGTCAGATTGCTTGGGCTGGCATGCACAACCCCGCCATAGGATTTCATCATTGACCTGCGATACGGTTTCTGCTCATAGCTGATCTTGACCATGAAGATTTCAACCTCCATGCCAAAGAACGCGCCCGCCATCGCTAATGCCGATCCCCATTGTCCCGCCCCCGTCTCAGTCGAAAGCTTCTTCACTCCTTCTTCTCTGTTGTAAAACGCCTGCGGCACGGAGGTATTCGGCTTATGGCTGCCAACCGGACTTACGCCTTCATACTTATAGTAGATGCGTGCTGGCGTGTCGAGTGCCTTTTCCAGGCGTCGCGCGCGATACAATGGACTAGGACGCCACTGTGCATAGACTTGACGCACAGGATCAGGAATCTCAATGTAGCGTTCGGTGCTCACTTCCTGCTGAATCAAAGCCATAGGGAAAAGCGGGGCCAGATCATCCGGCGTGACAGGCTGCTTTGTGCCGGGATGCAATGGAGGCGTTGGGGGATTGGGCATGTCAGCCACGATATTGTACCATGTGCGCGGCATCTCGTCCTCGCTCAAAAGATACTTTGTGTGCTTGTTATCAGGCATACGTATCGCTCCTCTCAGTCAAAATGCAAATACAGACGTTTCAGCAACGGGAAAAATATAGGTGTAGCCTACAAGATGTATGCATGAAACGGTATGATATCTTTGAGAGGGTTGTCAAGTTTGTTCGCAAATTTACTTGACATTTGAAATATTTCAATCTAAACTATCTATAACAATATAAGGGTGTCCATATTTCAAGGAGCATTCACTATGCGCATCGTATGTATTGGTGGTGGTCCGGCGGGACTTTATTTCGCACTGCTGATGAAGCAGGCACAACCAGAGACGGCGATCACTGTGATAGAGCGTAATCGCCCTGATGATACCTTTGGCTGGGGCGTTGTCTTCTCCGATCAGACGCTGGGCAACCTCGCGCACGCCGATGCTCCCACATATAACGCCATTGTCGATAGTTTCTACCACTGGGATGAGATAGATGTCCATTTCAAGGGGCATACGATACGCTCCGGTGGACATGGTTTTAGTGGCATCGCCCGTAAACGCCTGTTGCACATCCTGCAAGAGCGTTGCGCCGAGTTGGGCGTTGAGTTACTGTTTCAAACCGAGTCGAAGGACATCGCGCACTACGCAAACGCCGATCTTGTCGTGGCATGTGATGGCGTGAATAGCGCGACACGCCGTACGTACGCTGACCATTTTCGCCCACACATCGAAAAACGTATATGTCGTTATGTCTGGCTGGGAACGCACCAGCACTTTGACGCCTTCACCTTTGCCTTTGAGGAAACCGAGTGGGGCTGGTTTCAAGCACACGCCTATAGCTTCGATAACAAGACAAGCACCTTTATTGTGGAGACGCCCGAAGAAAACTGGTTCCGTGCTGGCCTTGACCGTATGACGACCGACGAGTCGGTTTCATTCTGCGAACGTATCTTTGCTCGCTACCTCGACGGCCACGCTCTTTTAAGCAATGCTCGGCACCTCGCAAATCCGTGGATCAACTTTCAGCACGTCACAAACGAACACTGGTCCTACAACAATATCGTTTTGCTGGGTGATGCCGCACACACGGCACACTTCTCGATTGGGTCAGGGACAAAACTTGCCCTGGAAGATGCCATCGCACTATCGCAAGCCATACAGCAATCGTCAGATATTGCCACTGCGCTCAAAACCTATGAGGTTGAGCGCAAGATAGAGGTCATCAAACTACAAAATAGCGCACGTAACAGTACCGACTGGTTCGAGAACGTCAAACGTTATACCGCGCTTGAAGCCGAGCAGTTCGCCTACAGTCTCCTTACACGCAGTCAGCGCGTCTCACATGAAAACCTGCGCCTTCGCGACATGCACTACGTCACAGGTATCGAGACGTGGATGGCACAAAGAAGTGGACTACCTGCGAAGGCCGTGCCACCAATGTTTACACCGTTTCGGCTGCGCGAACTGACACTGCCGAACCGTGTCGTCGTCTCGCCAATGGCCATGTATTCGTGTCAGGACGGTACACCCGATGAATTTTATGTCGTGCATCTAGGCAGTCGCGCGCATGGCGGAGCAGGATTAGTGTTTACCGAAATGACGTGTGTCTCGCCCGATGCGCGCATCACTCCTGGCTGTGCAGGAATGTACAGGCCAGAACACCGTGACGCATGGCAACGTATTGTCTCCTATGTCCATACGCGCACTCCCGCGAAAATTGCTATGCAACTCGGACATGCCGGACCGAAAGGCTCGACGCAACTTGGGTGGGAAGACAGCGATGAACCGCTCTTAGAGGGCAACTGGCCTCTGCTCGCGGCCTCTGCTGTTCGATATGGTCCACACAATCAGATACCACGCGCCATGACACAGGACGACATGGACGATGTGCTGGCAAACTTTGTACGTGCCGCGCGCTGGGCCGAGGAATGCGATTTTGATTGGCTGGAATTGCACTGTGCGCATGGCTACCTGCTCTCTAGCTTTCTCTCACCACTGACAAACCTACGCGACGACGAGTATGGCGGCTCGTTGGAGAATCGTTGCCGTTACCCATTAGCAGTTTTTGCTGCGCTACGAGACGTATGGCCTCTGCACAAGCCCATGTCGGTACGTATCTCAGCACACGATTGGGCCGAGGGCGGCAATACAGCAGATGATGCAGTAAAAATAGCGCACCTCTTTAAGAATGTAGGCGCGGACCTGATTGATGTTTCTTCAGGGCAAACAACACGTCAGGCAAAACCTATCTATGGCCGTATGTATCAGACACCCTTTTCTGACCGTATCCGCAATGAAGTGGGTATCGCGACAATGGCGGTCGGGGCAATCTTCGAGCCGGATCATGTCAATAGCATTATCGCGGCTGGCAGAGCTGACCTGTGTGCGCTTGCTCGTCCGCATCTCGCAGACCCCTACTGGACCCTACATGCGGCTGCCCAACTTGGCTATACAGATATGCCGTGGCCTCCGCAGTATCTTAACGGCAAAGCACAGCTTGAACGAAATTTGGCGAAAGGAAATCGTAGCGACTCATGACAATACATAGTGCTTCTTCTGAGACACACATGACTAACCCTGACTCGGACCCCGGCGTGTTACGTTTATGGTTACGTCTGCTAACCTGTACCACACTGATCGAAAATCAGGTGAGCAGTCGTTTGCGCAACGAGTTCGACACAACGTTACCACGCTTTGACCTGATGGCACAACTCGCCCGCTTTCCCGATGGTCTGCTGATGAGCGAGCTATCGCAACGCATGATGGTTTCGGGCGGCAATATCACCGGCATCACTGATAACCTGGAACGCGGCGAGTTTGTTGAGCGCGTCCCCCAACCACAAGACCGGCGCGCGAAAAAGGTTCGTCTCACCGCCAAAGGACGTGCCGCCTTTGATCGTATGGCAGCCGTCCACGCGACATGGATACAAGAATGGTTGGGCGACCTAACAATCCAGGAACAACAATCCATCTATACGTTGCTAGGTAAGATCAAGCAGCACGTAGAGGCTATGTAAACAATTGACCAGGGCGCCCGCAAGGGGAACGCCCCTCCCATACAACCAGAGAGTATAGGGAGCGGATTCGTGTATGGGAGGGGCGTTCCCCTTGCGGGCGCCCTGGTTCCTCTCGATGCATTAATAACATCGCAATAGGGAGCACGTTATGGCGCAACACTTCTTGTGGCAGGTGACGGGCAAAGTTGCCACGATCATGCTCAATCGACCGGAAAAGAAAAATCCGCTCACCTTCGAGTCGTACGCTGAACTGCGCGACACCTTTCGCGCATTAACCTATGATGACGCTGTAAAAGCTGTGGTCCTCACTGGTGCGAATGGCAACTTTTGCTCTGGAGGTGATGTGCATGAAATTATTGGTCCACTTACACGCATGTCCATGCCTGAACTGCTGAATTTCACACGCATGACCGGCGATGTCGTCAAAGCGATGCGCGCCTGTCCACAGCCTATTCTCGCCGCTATCGACGGTGTTTGCACTGGCGCGGGCGCAATGCTGGCACTGGCTTCCGACATGCGCTACGGAACGCCAGAGTGCAAAACGGCCTTTCTCTTCACACGCGTCGGTTTATCGGGTAGTGATATGGGTGCCTGCACACTCCTGCCTCGTGTGATAGGACAGGGACGTGCGGCGGAATTGCTCTACACGGGGCGCACCATGACCGCCGATGAAGGGCTACGCTGGGGCTTTTTTAACGCACTCTACTCTTCACAGGATGTGTTATCTCAAACACAAGCTATGGCTTCACAACTAGCCGATGGTCCAACCTTTGCACACGCCATGACCAAGAAATTGTTGCATCAAGAATGGGCAATGGGCCTGGACGAAGCCATTGAAGCAGAGGCAGAGGCGCAGGCCATTTGCATGCAAACAAAAGATTTTCACCGCGCATATGATGCCTTCGTCGCCAAACAAAGACCTGTATTTCAAGGAGATTAAGATTAAGGAGGGACTCGACATGACTGCACCTTTTGATACCTTTGCACGCGACAATTTGCCGCCTAAAGACCAATGGCCCGACCTGATTTTTACACTTCCAGAACTACAATACCCCGCTTCACTAAATGCTGTTTCAGAGCTAGTTGACTCATGGGTTCAGCAAGGACATGGCGAACGTCCCGCTATCTATAGTGCTATAGATACGCTCACCTACAAACAACTGCAAGAACAGATCGACGCCGTAGCACACGTTCTGACAACCGATATGGGACTCGTACCAGGAAACCGCGTACTCCTGCGTGGCGCCAATAGTGCGATGATGGCGGTGTGCTGGCTGGCGGTGGTCAAAGCTGGTCTGATCGCCGTAGCAACTATGCCCCTGTTACGTGAAAAGGAACTGGTCGATACGATTACGCTGGCAAATATAAGCACCGCGATCTGTGATAGGCAACTAGAAGCAGAGTTGCAACTCGCGCAGAAGCGTTGCCCTATGTTACAAAGAATTCTCTATTTTAATGACTCCTCCAGCGAGAGTCTTGAGGCACGTATGTCTGGCTGGAAAGAACCATTCAAAGCGGTAGAAACTGCCGCCGATGATACGGCACTGATCGCCTTCACCTCCGGCTCAACCGGCAAACCAAAGGCGACGATGCATTTTCACCGTGACCTGTTAGCGGCCAGCGATTGTTTTCCCAAATCAGTGGTGCATCTTACAGCCAGCGATATTTGTATCGGTACACCGCCATTAGCCTTTACCTTTGGGCTTGGCGCGCTCCTGCTCTT
Organism: uncultured Ktedonobacteraceae bacterium; assembly: GCA_964247355.1. Classification (GTDB taxonomy): domain Bacteria; phylum Chloroflexota; class Ktedonobacteria; order Ktedonobacterales; family Ktedonobacteraceae; genus JBBQVS01. Next base: position 6,443 of record CAXTUE010000249.1, read on the forward strand.
CCCGCTTCGTGTCGGGGCCGCGACGGTATTGTTGGAGAAGCCGACGCCCGAAAGCCTGTTACAGGCCATTCAAGACTATTCCGCTACAGTGCTCTGGTCCTCGCCGCTTTTCTATCGTCAAATGGCGAGATTCGCGGGCAAATTCGACCTCTCATCGCTCCAAAAAAGCGTTTCTGCTGGTGAGGCACTGCCTATCTCAACACGCACACTATGGCGGAACGAAACGGGTCTCGACATCATCGACGGCATCGGCTCAACGGAAATGCTGCATATCTTTATTGCCGCCGCAGGGCATGACATACGACCAGGCGCAACAGGGAAGCCGGTTCCAGGGTATGAAGCTGCTATCTTTGATACGACAGGCACGATGCTACCTGCCGGTTCAGTGGGACGCCTCGGCGTAAAGGGTCCAACAGGATGTCGCTATCTTGCCGATGAACGCCAACGTAGCTATGTGCAACATGGCTGGAATATGACCGGTGACGCCTACCTGCTGGACGAAGATGGCTACTTCTGGTTTCAGGCCCGTACTGATGACATTATCGTCACAGCCGGCTACAATGTTGCCGGACCAGAGGTCGAGGGTGCTCTGCTGGAACATCCAGCCGTAGCGGAATGCGCCGTAGTAGGT
>CAXTUE010000250.1:0-4292 GCA_964247355.1 uncultured Ktedonobacteraceae bacterium
TCGTTATTTTATTATATCTGATGTTGCTAGGGTGAGGGGCCAGAGACGGACGTGATGAATGCGGTCCATACCTCCCTACGTTATTTTATTAAAACATGTGTTGCTAGGGTGAGGGACCGAAGACGGACGTGATGAATGCGGTCCCTACATGTTATTGTCCAATTTTGTGTACAAGACCTGTTAAGAGTGCGATACGAGTTGGTAGGTAGTCAAGCTCGATGTATTCGCCGGGATTGTGGGCGAGACCACCGCCTGCACCGAGGCCGTCGATGGTGGGAACGCCCATGCCGGATGTCGTGTTGGCGTCTGAAGCTCCACCACTGCCGAGGTCCTCGATTTTTATGCCGAGCTGCTTGCCCACGTCTTTGGCCTTTTGCACGAGAAGTGCGTTTTGTTGCGAACGCTCGAAGGGTAGGCAGCGCATATCGCCACTAAAGGTTGTGGTGGTGCCTGCGATAGTTGTTTGCGCGGCAACTTTCCGCATGGCCTCCTCGATTGCTTGAATACCCTGCATATCGCTGGCGCGCACATCCATTTCGCAGTAGGCGAAATCGGGGACGACGTTGGTGCGCTCGCCGCCATGAATAATGCCGACGCTGAGGGTTGTGCCTGGAATGGTGCTATTGAGTGCTTGCATGGCCTGTACTTTATAAGTTAGTTCGTGAATGGCATTGCGTCCATTTTGCGGTTCAACACCGGCGTGGGCCGAGAGACCGTGTACCTCGACGCGATACTGGCCGGAACTGCGGCGCGATGAGACGACGTTCCCAATCGCACGACCCGGCTCCAGCACAATCACGGCGTCTGATTGGCGCGCTAACTCCTGAATAAGCGGCTTGCTGCCGGGAGAACCGATCTCTTCATCGCTATTGCAGATAAAGGTGAGGCTCTGATAGTTGGCGTTGTTCTCTTCAATCAGAAGATGGACACCATACATGCCGATGAGGACGCCGGATTTCATATCGAGGACGCCGGGGCCGGTCGCGATATGCATACCGTTGCGCTGACTGAGAGCAAAGGGTCGCTTCTCTACCTCACCTGCGGGAAACACGGTGTCGATGTGTCCAACCAGCAGTATGCGCGGCCCTTTTGGAGTGTTGCCTTTATGGGTGGCGACGAGATTGTTGCCGTATTCTTGTTGCTTATCGAAGGTCGTGGTGAAGCCAAAGTCGGTAAAGCGGTCCGCAAGATATGCCCCAACGTGGTCAATACCTGCTTTTGTAAATGTGCCGGAGTCGATATTGACAATCGCTTTCAGGTCGTCCATGTAGGGTTCCATAAGCTTTTGCGCACGTTCAATAGTGGAATGAGTTCGCTTCATCTTATATTGCCCCTTGCGCCTGGAATTGTTCGATATCGGCATCGCTGTAGCCAAAGCTGTGAAGTATCTCGTGTGTGTGTTCGCCCAGCGTTGGGGGGGTATGATGTTGCTCCACATCGACACCGGAGATGCGCGGGAAACTCGTTAGAGTACGCAAATCCTCTTGTCCTGCACCACTGCTGACCGTGACGCCGCGAGCCTGTGCCTGTGGATCGTTAAGGGCTTCGTCGATGCTATAGACGGGGCCGACGCAGGTGTCGAGGTCGGCAAGGTCGGCAACCCACTCGTCGCGGGTCTTCGTCTTGAAAATAGTACGGAGCATGTTCATGGCCTCTTCGCGCTCTGCTGGGCCATGTGGTAGATGAAATGGCAGCAGTTCGAGATGACCGATGCGCGTACAAAATGTATGCCAGAATTTTTGCTCAAGGGCGGCCAGCGTCACGTGCTTACCATCCTTTGTCTCATAAATATTGTAGCAAGGCAAGCCACCGTCGAGCGAGGAATGTCCTGGCTTGGGAGCTTTATGTGTGTTGAGATACGCGGTTGTGGCAAGTGGTAACAGTGACATCACGCCCTCGGTCATGGATACGTCGATCATGCGTCCTTCACCCGTTTGGGCGCGCCCGACAAGCGAGGTGAGGATACCAATGACCGACATATAGCTGCCACCTGCGAGGTCGCCGAGTTGTGTTGGTGGCATCGCTGGCTCACCATTCGGTCCTCTATTATAGTCAAGGATGCCTGAGTAGCCAGCGTAATTCAGGTCGTGTCCGGCGCGCAGACGGGCTGGACCATCCTGCCCATAGCCACTGATGGCGCAGTAAATAATGCTGGGGTTGACCTCTTTGAGTTGCTCATAGCCGAGGCCGAGACGGTCTAGCACTCCTGGTCGGAAGCTCTCTAGCACCACATCGGCATGTTTGACCATGTGCAGAAATATCTCGCGTCCCTGTGGCGATTTGAGGTTGAGCGTGGTGCTACGCTTGTTGCGATTGATTGCCAGAAAACCGAGGCTCATGCCACCGGGACCGGCTGGCGGCATATGACGCCCATAGTCACCGCTTCCAGGCTCCTCTATCTTTATCACGTCGGCCCCGAAGTCGGCCAGCATCTGTGATGCATAGGCACCGGGGAGCAGGCGCGACAGATCGAGGACACGTACGCCACTAAGAGGTTGACTCATACAAAATCTCCTTCGATGGGGATAGAACGGTCATTGGTGTATAGGTGTAGGGTATCAGGGAGAGGGAGGGGTTGTCAATGTGAATATACATGTACTTTTTGAAAAACATATCTTGTGGTATACTAGCATCAAAGGGTAGGATAATAAAGGATGTGACATTGTGACTGAGCAATTGCAACATGCTATCGAGGCTTTGCGGCGACTACCTGCTAATGCACAAAATGCGATAGCTACACGCATTTTAGAAGAGATCGAGGAGCAGGAGTGGGACACAATTGTCAGTAAGCCTCGTGTACAAGTACGCCTACGTGAGTTAGGTAGACAGGCAATGGAGGAGGATAGAGCCGGAGAGACCGAAGAAGGTGGTTTTGACGGTCAGTGAGGAGTAAACGCATAAAGCAGTTTCACAAACTCTTTGCTCGCCTTCCCCGGCAGGTGCAGCAAGATGCCATCGAAGCATATCAGATTTTCCGTGCGAATCCTTACCATCCGTCGCTTAATTTCAAGCGGATTGATTCACAAGACCCTGTCTATTCTGTTCGTATTGGCAGAAGCTACCGTGCTGTGGGATGGTATGAAAATGGCGTTATCCGATGGTATTGGATAGGAAGCCACGAAGATTACAACAATTTATAGCAATCCTCTGTGCGCTATATCCTTACGGTAATGCATCTCCTCAAAATGTATATATTTTACGGCTTCATATGCTCTCAGTATTGCGTCTGGCAAATTTGTGTCGCGGGCGGTGACGCTAAGAACGCGCCCCCCTGCTGTTACCAGCTTGCCCTCCTGGAGGGCGGTTCCGGCGTGAAAGACTTGTACACCCTCTAGTTTGTTGGCGTCGTCCACGCCTGTTATAGGAATGCCTGTGCGATAGGGACCGGGATAGCCGCCGGAGGCTAGGGTGACACAGACGGCGTAGCCAGGGTGCCATAACGTGTTACGCTTGATAGGTAGCTGGTCAAAGTTCAGGACATCGAGCAGGTCTTCGCGCAGGAGCAGCATCATGACCTGCGTTTCAGGATCGCCAAAACGGGTGTTGTGTTCGAGGACCATAGGGCCATTTTTTGTGAGCATCATGTTGGTATAGAGCACGCCGGTGAAATGTATGCCTTTTGCTTGCAGTGCTTGCAGAGTGCTAGCGATAATGGTACGCCAGATGTGGGCCTCTTGCTCTTTGTCCACGAAGGGTAGTGGCGCGAAGGCACCCATGCCGCCGGTGTTTAAGCCTTGATCGTTATTGAGGGCGCGTTTGTGGTCCTGTGTCAATGTGAGGGGCAGGTACTGGACGCCATTACACAAGGCGGTGGCACTGATTTCGTTACCTTCTAAGTAGTCCTCGATGACAACGCTATCGCCAGCCGAGCCGAATACGCGGTCAACCATCATTTGTTTTAAAGCATCCTGGGCCGTTAGCATATCGAGGGCGACAATCGCGCCCTTGCCAGCCGCGTTGCCGTCGGCTTTGACAACGACGGGTGCGCCGTGTTGCGCGAGATAAGCGAAGGCTTCATCGGCATTTGTGAAGGTACGATGTTGTGCCGTTGGAATACCTGCGGAGGTCATCAGTTCTTTGGCGAAGGCTTTGCTGCCCTCAAGTGCGGCTGCAGCTTTATCGGGTCCAAAGATGCGTAGCCCGCGCTGGCGAAAGACATCGACAATGCCTTCGACAAGCGGCACCTCTGGCCCGACAACGGTCAGGTCAATCGCGTTTTTCTCCGCGAATGCCGCTAGCTCTTGCAGTTGCGACACGCCAATTGATACACATTCCGCAAGGGCATGCATACC
>CAXTUE010000250.1:4302-5807 GCA_964247355.1 uncultured Ktedonobacteraceae bacterium
TGCGCGTAACCTGCCGACTCTGGGCCAACTTCCACACCAGTGCATGTTCGCGCCCGCCAGAACCAATCACGAATACGCGCATAATTATGAGTTCTCCTTTATTGTTCATTGATGAATCAATGGGATACGAACGCTTGTATGGGACTAATTCCGTTACATCCTTGTCAACAATCGATTCTGCCAATAGGGTAGATGAAGTGTTTCATGTGCCCTCTAACATTGTCCATTGCCAACAGGGTGTAATGAATTAGACCCTACAAGGGTGTTATACCCTCACGGAATGTTCAACCTTATTACGTTTCTCAGGTGTGGTTATTTGTATTTTCTCCTGTGGATTGTAGGGCCAGCCTTGTTTTTGCATGCAGCCGTAGCAGAATTCGCTGTGCAGCATGTTGACGGCTGTCTCGTTGTCGGGAATGTCAATTGTTTGTTGAGAGGCGGATTGAATGGCGCGACTGAGACCGGCGGTGCTGAGATAGCCGAGGCTATCGACGCCGATGTAGTCGGCGATCTCTTGTATTGTGCGACCGGCGGCGATCAGTTCTGACTCCTGCGGGATGTCGACGCCGAAGTAGCAGGGGTGACGCATGGGTGGCGAACTTGAGCGCAGGTGAATCTCTTTCGCACCCTGTCTGCGTAGTGCTGCCGCGAGCCGCTTCATCGTGTTGCCGCGCACAATTGAGTCATCGACGATCACGAGACGTTTACCCTCAATTTGAGGTTTGACGAAATTGAATTTCAGGTCGATTTCCATCTGGCGCAGGCGTTGGTCGGGCTTAATAAAGGTACGGTCGGCGTAGCGATTTTTGATGATTGCCATACTATAGCGTGTGCCAGAGGCATCCGCGTAGCCCAGTGCGGCGGGTACGGATGAGTCGGGTACTGGCACAATCACATCGGCCTCGACGGGATGTTCGCGGGCCAGTTCGCGCCCAAGTGCCTCGCGTACAGGGTAGACATAGCGGTTATTCAACTTGCTGGTCGCATCGGAGAAGTAGATATACTCGAAGACGCACAGGGCATGTCTCGGTGATGTGACGAGTAGTTCAGAGTGCATGCCGTTCTCATCAATCGTGATAAGTTCTCCTGGCTCAACCTTACGTACAAAGTCGCCGCCGACGCGATCAATCGCGCACGATTCGGAGGCCACAATCCAGTTCTCGCCAATCTTACCAATGCATAGTGGACGCATACCCCAGGGGTCGCGCATAGCGTACAAATTGCCCTCGGCGAGAATCACGAGACTATAGGAGCCGCGCAACTGTGGGAAGGTGGCGATCATGCGTTCGCGTAGCGTCTGTCCCTCAGACCGCATCAGCAGGAGCGCAATGGCCTCGCTATCGGTGGTCGAGGCGAGGGTTTCACGCGGAAATTGTGCGCGCAGTTCGTCGCCATTGACAAGATTACCGTTGTGGGCGACGGCGATGGCTTCATACACGCCATGACGCGCTCCTACAACGAATGGGCCAGCGTTTTCGACGCAGCTTGAGCCAGTGGTGGAATAG
>CAXTUE010000250.1:5841-7050 GCA_964247355.1 uncultured Ktedonobacteraceae bacterium
ATGCCGCAGCAAGAAATGGGCAAGCTTGTGCCGGAGTCGTTGAACACGTCGCGAACCTTGCCCATGCCGACGCGGTGTGCAATTTGTCCATCGCTATCGTAGACCGCCATGCCCGCGCTCTCCTGGCCACGATGTTGCAATGCGGTAAGTGCTAACGTGATATAGCGTCGCACATCAATACTACTCTTTTCCTTCGTATAGATACCTACAACTCCACAAGCATCGTGTAGTCGATCCATGCTCGTCTCCTCTCTTAGAGTTGATTTTTCATACAATTCACGCGAATCGCGAATCGTAATGAGAAATCAACTTATATATGTAACTTGCCAGTTAAATCTGCTACCAGGGCGTAGCGGTCGGCGACGCCCTGCATTTGTTCGGGCGTGACATCTTGCATATTGCGATAGACCTGCTTATCGAGCATACGCGTTTTGTCGCCATCGGGCCAGAGCCGCCAGCTATCGTTGTCGATTACATCGGCGACCAGCAGGTTGTTGTGTGTGTCGCGTCCAAACTCGATTTTTAGGTCAACGAGTGTTACATTGACGGTGTTCCATGCGCGCTCAAGCGTTTCAAACACTTTGCGTCCCTCGTTCGCCATCCAAGCAATCTCTTGCGAGGTTGCCAGTTGCCGGTCGATAATGTCCTGTTCCCATATCTGCGGGTCATGGTTGGCGTCATCTTTCAAGAAGGTCTCGACCAGCACAGGCTCGAAGCGGGTACCCTCGCTTATCTCTGGATGTCGCTTGAGATAGGAACCTGTAGCGATGCGGCGTTGGACCTGCTCGACGGGCAGCATGCTGCAACGCTTAATCAGCAGCGTCACATCGTTTACCTGCTGTACAAAGTGTGTCGCAATGTGTGCTTCGTTCAGTAGACGGTAGATGTTGGCGGTTGTAATGGTGCTCCAACGAGACTTACCGACGAGTTCGTTGCGGCGCTCTCCATCGCCTGCTGTAATCTGATCTTTATTGACCATATAGGCCAGTTCACTGTTCTCAGGGTCGGCGTAGATGCGCTTTGTCTTGCCCTCGGCAAGCAAGGGACCAAGTGTTGGATTTTGTGTCATGTGGATTTTTGTCCTTTCATAGACATAGGGCCTGTAGGGACCGATTTATCACGTCCTTGTTGGCGGCTGACGTGCTAGAAGGACGTGATAAATCGGTCCCTACGAGTGATGTATTCATACGGTTAAACAACAATTACACC
>CAXTUE010000251.1:0-7038 GCA_964247355.1 uncultured Ktedonobacteraceae bacterium
CTACTATACACGCGGTACTGCGTGTGTAGTAGAGGTTGTCCCCTTGAGAGCGTCCGTTCTCGATAAGTCTTCGTACTTTGTATTAAGAGGGGTTGTCTTGTAGGTTATTTGTTTCATCGTCTCGACTTCATAGGTCTGCTCTGTTATAATTTGTGTGTAAAATAGGGACATATGTTATGAGGGAAAACACGATGAACATCTGGGACTCTGTGCAACGTGGCCTGGAGAAAGCGACACACGAAGCTAGTCGTATCGCGAGAACTCAACGTCTACGTACGACGCTAGAAGGCTTATCAAAACAGATTGAGGTACAGCACACGACTATTGTTGCGACCACCATGGAGCTTTTTAAGAATGGACAACTTACGCAACAGGAGTTGCTTGTGCTCTGTCAGGAGCTACACAGCTTGCAGCAGCAATCTGCTCAAACTCAGAGTGAACTGAAGTTGATCCAGCACCAGAGCAACTCAAACACTCAAGCTGTACCCCCTACACAAATCGTCGCATATCCACAACCATCATACCCACCCTACGAGAATACACTTCCAGCACTTGTTCCACCGCCACCACCAGGAGTCGAGCCATTGACGGTTAGCTCGCTCGATACAGTGCGAGCACCACTAATGGCAAGTGAAATAGTACAATGCAATATATGTCAAACACCTCTTGTTCCCGGCAATGCCTTTTGCCACCACTGCGGTACACCTATCAATACCAACGCTTCATATCAACCGACCGTTCGTGGCAATGTCAGCGAGGGAAAAGAAGGTGAAAAGACCATTCTCGATGCTGCAGAGCAGGCTACGATACGAGGAGAAGAAGCGAGCCAAACTATGTCAGATACACTCTATGACGGAGGAAACTAACACTGCGTCAACATATTATTACCGCGCTCTGCTTGCTGTTGCGGATTCCGTTTGCGCTACTCGATAGCATTCAACGCCCCTTTGTACAACGAGCATGGAAACATCCACGTTCAATCGTTGTCATCAAGCCGTGTTGTCTCGGCGACCTGCTCATGACAACTCCGCTCTTACAAGTGCTTCAACAGAACTACCCCAACACAACAATTACTTATGTTGCGGGCACGTGGTCAAAAGGAATCGTAGAACATTCACCCACAGTCTCAACCGTGATAGATTGCGGTACGGTTGGTATCGCTGGACGCTATACGTTGCGCGACTATCTACGACTAGCACGACGCCTACGTCGTGCGCACTTCGATCTTGCCTTCGTGCTTGACCGTTCGCCTATGCTGACGCTCCTACCGTGGCTAGCAGGTGTTCCCCGACGCGTCGGACCCGATAGTCTCGGACGCGGTTTTTCGCTGACGGACCGTGTGCCGGTTTCCTCCTCGCCAGAGCATCTACAACATCAAGCCGATATCTATCTTGAGCTTGCCCATGTACTCAAACTTGTCGTTCAGCATCCCACCATGCATTTTGTGCCAACCGAGGCTGAGCAACAACACGTCCTCTTTACTCCTGATGAAACACACCCGCCAATCGCAGTCTTTATCGGCGGAGGCAGTAATCCAGGCATGGAACTGACTGCCAAACGCTGGCCTGTTGAACGCTATAGAGAAATTGTCTATAAGCTGGTTCATGAGCGTAAGGCTCAGGTGCTTTTAATCGGAGGGCCAGACGACGGGATACTCAATCAAGCACTGCTCACAGGTTTAGCCGTACCAGAGGGAAGTGTGCTTAATCTTGCTGGCACAACAAATTTCGGTGAATCTGCCGCCTTGCTGCAACGTTGTGTGCTTTTCATTGGCAACGATAGCAGTCCTATGCATCTCGCCGCCGCCGTAGGTATACCCGTAATTGCTATCTTCGGCCCGACCAGCCCACAGGAATACGGCCCCTATCCACTCGACGATCCTAAACATATTGCGCTCTGGCGCAATCCTAAAGGGAGACCTTGTTTCTTTCTTGGGAAAATGCAGCCATGCGTGAACTGCACCTGTATGCAATTAGTTACCGTCGATGATGTATGGAATGCAGTGCAACGTCTCATTCCGGCAACGCAAAGCGAAGAGGTGAAGCAATAATGAAGAACCTACTTCGCACACTTTTATTGCTATTTGTACGTATTGTAGGGACCGATTTATCACGTCCTCTTCGGCAATCGAAACGCCAAGAGGACGCGATAAATCGGTCCCTACCCACACGTATATTACTCCTTCGGCCCGACCATCTCGGCGATCTTGTGCTGACAACACCGATCCTCGATGCACTCAGAAAACATCTACCCAATGCACACATCACAATGATGGTAGGTCCGTGGTCGAGCGAGGTGGTCGCGCGTCATCCCGCGCTTGACGAGTGTATAACATGCCCATTTCCTGGCTTTCGGCGCGCGAGGCAGGGAGTGCTTGAGCCATATGTTCAGCTTTTTCGCGTGGCTCGACAGGTACGCCGGAGAAAATACGATATCGTGCTCAACCTGCGACCCGATTTCTGGTGGGGTGCCGCGCTGCTGTATCTCGCGGCTATTCCACTGCGCATTGGTTACGCAATACACCCAGGTACACCATTTCTTACACACGCCGAACCGTTTTCAGCACCGGAACATGCGACGGTCTCTAATTTGCGCCTTGTTAGTAGAGCATTGCAAGCTTTAGGCAGAAACGCCCTTGACGAGCCGTTCACGCCAGAACGCTATCCTTTTGTATTTATTCCAACACAAGACGAGCAGGCATGGGTAGCGCAACGCTTACAAGGTGCAGGTATAGAGACGGACGCACGTCTTGTTGTCATTCACGCGGGTACGGGAGCGGCGGTCAAGTTGTGGCGTACGGAGGCATGGGCAACGACTGCCAATATGTTAATTACTCGATATGAGGCACGTATTGTACTGACCGGAAGTCTCTCTGAACGCCCAATGCTTGAGGAGATAGCACAGGCCATGACCGCTACGCCTTTGTTGATTACAGATGCTACAGTTGGTCAACTCGCGGCAATACTGAAACGTGCACAACTAGTGCTCGGCGTCGACAATGGACCACTACATCTTGCGGTTGCGCAGGACACGCCAACACTACAAATCTTTGGACCGACAGACGCACGAATATTCGGTCCGTGGGGACCAGCGCAACGACACGTTGTACTTGCGTCAACACATCGCTGCCCATCGTGTCCCATTATACCGTGTGGACGCCTCGATTTTCGCCCTGACGAACTTCCGGCTCATCCATGCGTCCGTCTCGTTTCAGAACAAGAGGTACAGGCAGCAAGTGTTTCGCTGCTAGAAAAATTTACTACAACTAAAGATAAAAAAGTATGAGTAAACTTCTATCTTCATCGCTTGATGCGTATGGATATCCACTACATCCAAATTCACAACGCACACTACGCAATTTCATTGTGCGCACAAGTAAGCACTTCCTGCTACTTGTTCTCTATGGATTGCTGAGTGTATCTGGAATATTCTTTCAATTCCGTAGCAAGACCAAAGCAGGGGCACCATTAACACCCGCAACCTTTTCCCCAAAACGCATTTTGCTGATTCGCGTTGATTTAATTGGCGATCTGGTGATGTCGCTGACAGCGTTGCGTGTGTTGAAGCGGACATATCCCAATGCGGAATTTGACCTGTTAGCGGTGCCAGCAAGCGCGAAAGTAGTAGAGTACGATCCTGATGTAGCGCAGGTCGTTGCCTACGACCCGAACATATGGCGGCGTCCGAAGGCACTTATTCGATGGCAAAATTGGCGCGACCTGTTCGCGCTGAGACGACGTTTGCGGAAGCGTGACTATGACCTCACCATCAATCTGTTTGGTCAGTGGGCATCGTTGCTCATGGTTTTAAGTGGCGCACAACGGCGTCTTGGTTTCTCGCATGAGAATTATCCCGGCTTCCTGACCGATAGCGTTACTGGACAACACTGGGACGAGAACGATACCAAACATGAAGTTGATTACTGCCTGGAACTGGCGCAGGCGGCAGGCGCAACGATGACAGCCGAAGACCGCATTCCACACCTGACGGTTGATCCTCACGCACAGCAGCAGATAGAGCGGTTGCTACAACAAGAAGGTATACAGACCAGCAAACTTTTGATTGCCTGCCATGTCAGTTCAAATAATGGCTATGCGAAACGATGGCCTGTTCCTTATTGGAGTACGCTCATAAATCGTCTTGTGCGCGAAGGTGACGCACAAATCGTATTAACTGGCGCACCAAATGACATACCGCTCGTTGAGGCAGTTCTTCGTCACACGCACGAGAGAGTATATAACCTTGCGGGCAAAACGAGCCTAACACAACTTGCCGCACTCTATCAACATACCAACCTGCTTATCACAGGAGATAGCGGCCCGATGCATATAGCGGCGGCGGTTGGCACTCCTCTTATCGCTATTCATGGTCCAACCGATTCTGCCCTGAGTGGTCCTATTAGTCCAAAGGCGACTATTTTGCGTAGCGACATCTGGTGTAGTCCATGTTACAATGCAAAAGGTCCCGCCTATTGCCGCTTTCACACTACGCAATGTATGAAAAATATTACGCCGACACATGTGTATAATGTGGTACACGAAAAAATCATCAAAAGAACAGATGTACGGGTAAAGGATATTCATTAATGAGCGAGGTCATACAAGAAATCGGCACACCTGTAATGGTAGAGGCGATGGCAGCTAATTTCGCGGAAGAAATGATGTGCTTTGGACGTGTGCTTCCCGGTGGAATAGTGCAGGAAGGACCTGAGCTATGGATGTTTTATACAGGTCGTCCATACCTTAATGGCGTGACAATGACGCAGCTTGCTCATTCTGATACAGCCTATATCGACGAAAAAATAACTCAAATGCTTGATTTCTTTAGTAGACGTAATATGAGCACTCACTGGTCAGTATCTCCGGCAACTCACCCAGTCGACCTCGCAACACATTTACAAGCGCGTGGCTTCGCGCAGGTTGGCATGGATATGAATATGGCAATAGATGTGCAGATAGCCAAACTATCAATACGCTCACATTCTGAGCTTGTCATCAAAGAGATTACAGACCTTGAAACGCTCAATACACAGCGAGACATCTCAAAAATTGGCTTTGACTCGACGACTGAGGGGGCGCAGACATACTACGAAAGTTATGCCGCTAACGGTTTCGGCGAGGGAAAACCGTGGCATCACTATATCGCTCTGCTCTCAAATACTCCTGTTGGTATTGCATCGCTGCTACTTCACGCTGGCATTGCTGGCATCTACGGCGTTGTAACGTTGCCAGAGACGCGTAAGCAAGGTGTGGGTACAGCATTGACACTACATGCGATGCAAGAGGCTCGTGCATTGGGGTATCGCATCGCAATCCTCTCACCTTCCCACATGGGGTTGCACATGTATCGTACAATTGGCTTTCAAGAGGTAGGAATGACGTATCACTACCTGAAAATCCAAGAATAAAGCGATAATATCTATGAAAACAAAACAGATTCAACTACAATCGGACGCACGTATACTTGTCGTCAAACTTGCTGGCATTGGCGATCTTTTGCTTGCTACGCCAGCCCTGCAAGCCTTGCGCGATAGCTATCCACAGGCAAAGATAGATTTGCTTGTGACACCTGACTCCGCAGGACTGCTCAATGGTTGGAATAGTATCAACGACATTCTCGTACTCGACAAATACCTGTTTGATAATCTCGCCCAAATACTCCGACATCCAAACACACTTTCGCAACTCACGCCGTTTTTTGAGCAACTACGAGAAAATGCTTATGACGCAATCTTGCTGATGCACCACCTGACGCTCCCCTTCGGGCGTCTCAAGTATCAGGCACTCACCTTCGCCTCCGGTGCGAAATGGCGTGTAGGTCTGGACAATGGACACGGTTGGTTTCTGAACGCGAAAGTGCAGGATAATGGCTTTGGCGCGCTACACGAGGCAGAATATAACCTCGCAATCGCCGAAACTGTTGGTTCGACTATAGGAAACACAAAACTTTTTGTACCTCTAAGCGATGAGGAACGCCGGAAAGCGTGGCGCCTTGTCTATGATAACGTCGCCGTCACTGATACACCGCATCCAATCATTGCTATACATCCTGGTAGCGGCGGCTATAGCACGGCGCGCCGTTGGGCACCCGAACGCTTCGCACAACTGGCCGATACACTCTTTCGTGATGTCGGTGGGCAACTCATTCTCGTCGGTGGTCCAGAAGAGGAGCAACTACACCTCGATATTATAGGGATGATGCAATCAGCTATGCCAGTGCGAAGTTTCGCGGGCAAGGGCAACATCAAAGTCGCGACCGCCGTACTTGAACTCGTGGACCTGTTCATAGGCAATGATGCCGGTCTGATGCATCTCGCGGTTGCCGTGGATACGCCTACCGTCGCGATTTTCGGACTCTCCAATCATAAAGCATGGGGACCCTATACAGGGGACCGCACGAGCAAACGGGCAACGGTGGTTAGATTAGACTTGCCTTGTATGCCCTGCTTCTATAATGGTCACTCGCTTGGGACGCCAGAGGGTTGCTCGGTACGTGACTGCTTAGGCTTGTTGGAAGTTGATCCCGTAGCGACTGCGGCACGTCGAATGCTGAAAGAGACGGGGGTGTGGGTGAGGTAGAAGACGGGAGATCGGAAGTAATGGAACGCCAGAAACAGATTTTGCATTTCGACGACATCAATGCCAGCCACGAAGCTATGCGCTTTACGGGGCGCACCAACTTACCCGATTTTCATGTCTACACGTTGGAAGAGACCTATCCCTCCACTCGCAAGATGATGCCACCGTATACCTTCCGTTTTTACTGTATCGTGCTGCTTGAGGAAAACTCGCATGATGCGGTAATTGCTATTAATACTCGACATTTAAACGGACCGAGCAACACAATTTCCTTTCAGTCGCCTGGACACATCTCTTCATGGGTACGAGGTGAGGCACAGAGAGGCTTTATTCTCTACTTTCAGCCGGAATTTCTGAATCACCACTCAAGTCCACTCAAGTCCACTTTTGGACGACTTCCCTTTCTTTCGTCCAACTCAAAGTAATGTACTGCCACTTTCTCATACAGAGAAAGACGTAT
>CAXTUE010000252.1:0-7020 GCA_964247355.1 uncultured Ktedonobacteraceae bacterium
AGAAGACAAAGAAGCGCAGGGGAATATATACCCTCTAAAGAGAGAACTAGAAGCAACCTTTCTTCCGTTACGCGACCCGACAATTCCTCCTATCTCCTATGAAGAGAGCGGATTAGTGGGTCGAGAAGTGTTATTAGCGCAACTTCTGGACAGATTGTGTGCAGGGAAAAACGTAGCTCTCAGTGGCTTACCAGGAGTAGGGAAAACAGCACTTGCGGTAGCCCTTGCATATTCTCATCGTCTCCAAACTACATTTTTTGATGGTGTATTATGGGCGGGGTTAGGACCTCAGCCAAACGTGTTGGGACAGATGAGTCGATGGGGAACATTGCTTGGGCTTCCGTCTCCCGATGTGTTACAAGAAAGTAGCACCGACGCGTGGGCAGTGGCACTACATACGGCGATAGGGAAACGCCGTGTGCTGCTCGTCATTGACGATGTATGGGAAATCGAGTCGGCTCTTCCTTTTAAGATAGGGGGACTCAACTGTGTCTCTCTCATCACAACTCGTTTCCCCGGTATTGCGTTGCGTCTCGCTCAAGATGGAGCAGTAGCTGTGCGAGAATTGAGTGCCGAGTCTGGTTTACAACTTCTTTCACAACTCGCATTAGAGGTGGTAGAGCATGAACCTTTGGCGGCTCAAGCTCTTGTACAAGAAGTAGGAGGACTGCCACTCGCACTTACGTTGATGGGGAAATATTTGCGCGTGGAGGCTTATAGTGGTCAGCCAAGACGTTTACGTAGTGCCATTACACGGTTACGCGATATGCCTCAACGTCTTCAGTTAAGCGAACCGCAATCTCCGTTAGAGCGTTCGCTGTATTTAGCTGCTGATACGCCATTATCCTTGCAATCAGCAATTGCGGTGAGTGATCAACGGCTAGATGCTCAGGCACGTACAGCGTTACGGATTCTGTCGGTCTTTCCCGCCAAACCAAATACGTTTTCGGAGGAAGCGGCTCTAGCGGTGATACAGATGCCTGTCGAGGTGCTCGACACATTAGTTGATGCGGGATTGCTTGAAGGAAGTGGGCCAGACCGCTATATGCTGCATCAAACTATCGCTGATTATGCGAGTACGCATCTCACGGAAACATCTGCTGGCGAGCGTTTAGTTGCCTATATGTTGACCTATGCTGAGAGCAATGCAGCAGACTATATAGCCTTAGAACAAGAAAGCAGTAATGTGCTCGCAGCCCTCAAATACGCATTTTCATCCGGTCATCAAGTAAAGTTTGTGCGTGTGGTCAATGCCTTTGCACCATTCCTCCTCACACGCGGTCTGTACGATATGGCAATCCTTCATCTTCAACGCGCCTATCAAACAGCCCTTTGGTCGCACGATACCTATGGAATTGCAAAGGTATCGTTTCACCTTGGCACGGTCGCCTATCAACGTGGAGAATATAGTCAAGCCGAAGTTCATGCACGAGAGGGCTTAACCGTCGCACGAAACATTGGGAGCTATGAATGCATGTGTATGTTTTTCGTCTTACTCGAAGCAATAGGTAAGCAGTTGGATGATGGCGGACAGGCTGAGGAAGCATTGCAAGAAGGAATGCAACTTGCACGCCAAACAGGATTGCTTCCTCTGATGAATACCACGAGAACATGGTTAGAAACTTTACCAAAGTCCCCCAGGGCATGAAAAGTATATTGATGTCAAAAGCCTTATTACGTAGTATCTGAGAAGCACTACTACTCAGCTTTTCCCCAACCACCACCGCTAGGCGACGAGATGGTTAAACGATCTCCCGCTTGAGCGCGAAAATGCACCTTCCCTGGAAGATGAGTTTCTTCATCCTCGTGCCATAAACGATTTTCTCCACATTGACCTGCTTCTCCTCCCTGTAATCCGTAGGGAGGCAGGCGTTGTCGTTCTGTAAGCAGAGTGACATCTGTGGGCACATCAAAGGTGATTTCACGTATCAGACCATCTCCTCCACGTGCTGCACCGCTCCCACCAGAATTACGATGAAGCTGATAACGCGTAATACGCATTGGATAAGCATATTCAAACGCTTCAACAGGCGTGTTTAAGGTATTGCTCATATGCACATGTACACCTGAAAGTCCGTCAAGGTGTGGTCGCGCACCCATGCCGCCACCCATTGTTTCATAATAAGCAAAAGGCTTTTGGGTACGCGGGTCGATGCCACCAGCTGTAATGTTATTCATGGTGCCTTGACTGGCTGCAGGTATGACATCAGGAAGCGCAATAGCCAGCGCGCCAAGCAACACATCAGTAATGCGCTGCGATGTTTCAACGTTTCCCTGAGCTACTCCTGCTGGTGGACGTGCGTTTACCACAGTGCCACTGGGCGCAATAACTGTCACAGGAGCAAAGGTGCCATGATTCATTGGCGCATCATCTGACATTAAGCAGCGCATAACATAGTAGACGGCTGATTTAGCGACGGCGGCTACCGTGTTCACATTCCCACGCACTTGGATACTGCTATGTGTGAAATCCATGGTAATGGTACGTCCACGTACCAGGATTGTAACCGTGATAGGAATGGGTGTGTCATTCGTGCCATCGTCATCTAGATAATCAGTAAAGCTGTAGCTACCATCTGGAATAGCTTCGATGGTAGCTTCAGTAATGCGCTTAGCATATGCCAGAAGTGCGTCGATATGTGCCTCAAGCATAGAACGTCCCCAGCGTTCTACTAAATCCTGCATACGGCGAGTGGCTGTACGGTTTGCGGCTACCTGAGCCGCCAGGTCTCCACGGCGTTCATCTGGTGTGCGAACATTGCGTAGAATAAGCGAGAGCAGAGCGCGGTTCAGTTGTCCTCCCTCCCACACCTTTACAGGAGGAATGATGATGCCCTCTTGATAAATTTCCGTTGCTAACGGCATTGAACCAGCCGACATGCCGCCAACATCCGCATGATGCGCACGGTTAGCCGCGAAACCGAAAAGATGCTGCTTATTGTCTATCTGTACAAAAATAGGTGTGATAAGCGTGATATCAGGTAAGTGTGTACCTCCTAGAAATGGATCGTTGAGCGCAATAACGTCTCCGGGCAGAAATGAATCGAATGTAACAAGTGCTGCCGCAACTGAGTCAGGCATCGAGCCAAGGTGTACAGGAATATGTGCTGCCTGCGCAACAAGGCGTCCTTGTGTATCAAAAAGCGCACAGGAAAAGTCACGTCGCTCCTTAATATTAGGAGAATAACTACTCCGTGTCAGGACGACTCCCATTTCCTCGGTGATGGCGGTAAGCGAGCTACGAAATATCTCTAAGCTAATCGGATTGACTGTTGGCATCTGTGCTGTATTGAGCATCTGTTTCTTACCCTTCTACAAACTCAACAATAATATTTCTCACTGCGTTGACGTGTGCATACCATCCTGGTGGCAGTACTGTTGTCGTGTCATATTGTGTGATAAATGCTGGACCTGCGATCTCTACTCCTGGTACAAGTAGTGTGCGGTCATAGACGGGCGTATCAAACGTGCTATATCCATTTTCGGTGGCAAAAACGGTCTGTTGCGTGTCATATGGTGTCGCTCTTGCTCCATGAACCACTTCTTGCGTTTCAAGTACTGGTTGAGTTGTGAGACCGCGTGCTTTGAGACGCACGCTGACGATATGTACCTGTTCATTGGGATCATTATAGCCAAAGCGTTGCTCATGTGTTCTATGAAAATGCTCTACCGCTCTTGTAATATCGTGCTCAAAGGGAATAACAAGCTCGTATGATTGTCCACTATAGCGCAGATCAAGATAGCGATCAAGCACAATCTTCGCATCTGGAATGCCCTCCTGTGCGAGTTCTGTCCGTCCCTGCTGTTCCAACTCGGCGAACACCGCTGCAACCACATCTTCCGCTTGTTCTGCCATTGCCATAATAGTACGTACATAATCCTTGATTGTGTCTGCGACAAGCATTCCTAAAGCAGAAAGAACTCCTGGTGTAGTTGGAATAAGTACGCGTGGAATACGTAGTGTACTTGCAAGTTCACATGCATGAAGTGGACCAGCACCACCAAAGGCGACCAATGTCAATTGACGCGGATCGGAGCCGCGTTCAACGGAAATGACGCGAATAGCAGCCTCCATATTTGCATTGACGATGCGAACGATTCCAAGAGCCGCTTCTTCAACTGTGCTGCCCAGCCGTTCTGCAATTGGCCCCATCGCTTGATATGCCTTCTCTTTATGGAGCTGCATGGTACCGCCGAGAAACGCTTCGGGAATGAGTCGTCCTAGCACAACATTTGCATCGGTAACGGTGGCTTTGGTTCCTCCCTGTCCATAGGCTGCTGGCCCTGGAAATGCACCTGCTGAAGCGGGACCGACGCGCAATGCTCCGCCTATATCGAACTCCGCGATACTGCCACCTCCGGCTCCAACCGTATGAATATCAATCATTGGTAGTTTGGTAGGATAACCACCGATACTGCCATCTGTAGTCTCTGCCATCTGTATATCAATTAATGCTACGTCTGTTGACGTGCCTCCGATGTCGAAGGTGATGCTTTGTGTAATACCAGATGCCTCTGCGACAAATGCAGCACCAACTACGCCTGCTGCTGGACCAGAAAGCAGTGTTCGTGCCGCTTCTCGTCGCGCCGTTGCACTAAGGATAGAGCCACCATTGGACTGCATGATGCGTAAAAGTGTTTGTGGCGGTAGTGCTTGCTCCAGACGTTGTAAGTATGTATCGATCAATGGTCCTACATAGGCATTAAGCACGACGGTACTGGTACGCTCGTATTCTCGGAACTCTGGCAATACTTCATAAGAGGCTGAGACATAAAAACCTGCGGCACGAGCTTTTTCTGCGACACGTTGTTCATGAGTTGGGTTGGCAAAGCTGAACAGCAAGGAAATAGCGATGGCCTCTACATGCGCTGCCTGAAGCGTTTCAAGTGCCGTTGTGAGCGAAGTTTCGTCAAGTGGCACCATTACCTCGCCACGCTCGTTCAGGCGTTCGACAACTTCTACTCTCCGCTCGGATGGAACGAGGGGTGGTGTTTTTTGTACACGTATATCGTACAGTTTGGGTCGAGTTTGACGCCCAATTTCGAGCACATCACGAAAACCAGCCGTTGTAATCAGACCAGTTGCTACACCCTTGCGTTCAAGTACCGCGTTGGTTGCCACGGTTGAACCATGAACCAACACGTCGAGAGTGTGAGCAACATCTAACTGCGTTAAGCCCTGTAAAATAGCCCGTGATGGATCGTCTGGTGTCGAGAGAACTTTATGAACCTGAAGTTTGCCGTCTCTAAGCAAAACAATATCGGTGAAGGTTCCCCCTGTGTCAACTCCAACAAACAGTTGTGTCATACTTTGTCTCCCTTCATGTACCTCTCTGCCTTAACGCTTAGTATGCTTACTACTCATCATAACACTATTCTCTAGTCCCGAGACATTCGTTTCCTGATAAATAGTGCTATCAAGCAAGTCGGTAATAAACATATGCCCTGCCAATAACGCTTTGTTCACACGGACTTATTGAATGCATCACCTCTTTAATCAACAGCCACGAGTTGTTTGCCCTTTGTTTCAGGAAGGAAGAACAGGGATATCACACAAAGTGCATAGGCAAAGGCACCGAAACCAATGGCACCGCCAAGTCCGATAGAGGTTGACAAGATGCCGATGATAGTGGGAAAGAAAGCACCTACACCTCGACCAAAGTTATAGACAAATCCTTGTCCAGCACCTCGTGCGCGACTGGGGAAGAGTTCTGCCAAGTAAGAGCCGAAGCCACTGAAGATACCAGAGGCAGAGAAGCCAAGCGGTGCCCCCAATACGAGTAGTAGCCCATTGGCTCCACTAGGAATATGCGTGTAGAGGTAGATGAGCAGGGCACTACACGCCGCAAAGATCATAAAGGTCGGGCGTCTTCCAAGCCAGTCGTTAATGTAGCCACTGGCAATGTATCCCAGGAAGGAACCTATAATCACCAGAGAGAGGTAAGGAATACTCCCAACGATGGAGAGGTGGCGTGTTGTCTTAAGAAATGTCGGCAACCAGGTAAAAATTGCGTAGTAGCCTCCTTGTGCCCCTGTTGCAAGTACCGTTGCAGGGAGCGTGATACCAAGAAGGTCAGGTTGAAAAATTTGTAGTAATGAGTTGCGTGTTGCACCACGCTGCACTACTTCCTGTGTTTCCGCTTTCTCAGCCTCGCGCGTCTCAACGAATATCTCTGGCTCTTGCACATTTCGACGCACATACAATGTGAGTAGTCCGGGTAGAATGCCAAGCCAGAAGGTGATGCGCCATCCTATTGCTGGAGGGAAAAAACTGAACACCACTGTGTATGAGACTAAAGCTAGTGCCCATCCGATAGCCCACGAACTTTGCACCATCCCAAGTACGCGACCACGTTGTGCAGGGGTAGATACTTCTGCAATAAGAATTGCTCCGGCAGCCCACTCGCCACCAAATCCTAAACCCTGTAGTGCGCGAAAAACCAGGAGAAATTGATAGTTCGGAGCAAAGCCAGAGAGAAATGTAAAGAGGGAATATACACTAATTGTGAGAATCAATGTACGTACACGACCAATCGAGTCGGCAAGTGCGCCTGCAAGCATACCGCCGAAGGCAGAGACAACGAGAGTCACGGTGGCAATCAAACCAGTCTGTGCCTGTGTAAGCAAGAAAGTTGCCGCAATTGCTGTCAACGTAAAGGAGAAAATTTGGAAATCGAAAGCGTCTAATGCGTACCCTAGGAAAGATGCCCAGAAGGAGTGTGTCCCCTCGCTTGATAGTGTACGATACCAGTCGAGCGTCAAAAGCTTATTCCCACGCGCGGAATCTCTTGTATGTTGTTCAAGTGTCATGATACCCTCCATGAGTTTCTTTGTAGAGGAATGTACTACGGAAAGAGGTGATGGAGAAAGTATATGGAAGTATGGTATGTGTTACTATACCATATATGAGTGAAGTGAAGACCAACTATTGATCAACTGCTAGACAAGATACAGGTGCGAGTTTTTCTTCTCTACAACGTTTCATAACCATACGTCATAGTATTGACACATTCACGAAGG
>CAXTUE010000253.1:0-5862 GCA_964247355.1 uncultured Ktedonobacteraceae bacterium
CATACTGTATCATGTACCTCGCAACCACACATTGGGGTATCGTTCAACGGTAGGACTGCCGACTCTGGATCGGCCGATTGGGGTTCGAATCCCTGTACCCCAGCCTGCAAGGAGAAACCGTAAAGGTTTCTCCTTTTTTGCGCTTTCATACGTACTACAATTATATACAACATTCCTACTTAGCGCACTCATTTATATTGATCTAAAGACTATAGGAAGCAGGAGCTCATGGCTACAGATACTGAATACACCCCCCATCTTACCGTACCGCGCTTGGAGCCTGATCGCACAAAATGGGCAAGACGACGCGATATTCCAATTGCCATTCTCGCATGGGTCGCGCTTGTCGCAGTTGTACTCTGGGCGGCGTCACACATTGTAACTTCTCTGCTCATTTTGGCCATCGCTGCCCTGCTCGCGTATGCGCTCGCACCAGGAGTCAGATTTCTACAGCGCTTCATGCCACGCTTTTTAGCAATTCTTATCATGTACTTGATTGTACTGGGCGCAATTAGCCTGCTAGTCTACTTTATAGCACGTGCGGCAATACAGCAAACGTTTTCGTTCGCACGCGATATTCCCTCACTTCTCAATTTGGGAACGAGTGATACATCGAGTCCAATTGAGCAATCACTGGCGAGCTTCGGCATTACCCATGCTCAACTCGTAGCGGCACGTCAACAAGTATCAGAACAGGTGAGCAACGTTGCGCGTGATGCAGTGCCGATACTGCGTAGTGTTTTTGATGTAATCTTGAATACTATCATCGTCGCGGTTATCAGCATCTATATGTTGATTGATGGCTCACGTATCGCCAACTGGATACGCCGTAATGCCCCAAGACCTGCACGGGCCAATGCAGTGGTTGATACCCTACAGCGCGTTGTAGGAGGCTATATCCGTGGTCAGTTCATTCTCGCGGTCTTGATTGGTTTTCTTGTTGGCATCGGCATGTTCCTGTTCGGCTTGCCTTATGCGGTGTTCCTCGGCGTACTGGCCTTTATCATGGCCTTTATCCCAGTGCTGGGAACATTCATTTCTGGCGCGGTCTGCGTACTCATTGGATTAACACACGGTTGGCCTATCGCTGTGGGCGTCCTGGTCTACTTCTTAGGTGTGCATATTATCGAGGGCGATGTCGTAGGGCCACGTATTGTAGGCAAAGCGGTTGGCCTGCATCCCATCATCTCGCTCTTTGCCCTGATTGCAGGGGCCGAGCTTTTCGGCATATGGGGCGCATTGTTTGCGTCACCTGTTGCGGGGGTGTTACAGGCATTGATCATCGCAATCTGGGGCCAATGGCGTGCAACACATCCTGAACAGTTCGAGCACGTTAAGGAACAAGCTAGCAAGCAGGTTGATAAGAGTCTCGGCGAAGTAGACGTGCCCGATGACGCTGCTAGAAACACTGTATAATATATGCACAAGGTTTTTCCATAGTTTGACACAAATTTCCACGAAATTTGTGTCAAACTATGGAAAAAGTAGTGTACAACCAGTACACAAGTGGCACATGACAAAAATCATGAGTTGGCACACTTTGTTTGTCATCCTCTTTATGTTATAACTATGTATATAGTTTGCATAATGTTTTATAGGAGGATACATATCATGGTTGCCGTCTTAATACAGCCGGTCAATGAGACAGAGACACTCGCAGAGCCAATGCCGGAAACACAGCCACCTATTTTGATGTCAGAGCCTACTACAGTTACATCTGAGGAAAAGCCAGAACAGGCCGAGCAGCGTATCCTGGTGACACGGGCATTACAGGGTGATGAAAAAGCTTTTAGTGATATTGTCGAGCAGTACGGTGCTTTAATGTTGCGCACTGCGATGATGATCGTTGCGGACCGCGATATTGCCGAGGATGTGGTGCAGGATGCCTTTATTCAAGCTTGGCATCATTTACCAGACCTGCGCGAGGCGGGTGCGTTACGCCCGTGGTTGATGCGCATCGTTGTCAACCAGTGTATTAGCTTCAAACGGCGTCTCGCTCGCACAACAGCCTTTGTGCGACAATCGCTTTCGGAACAAGAAATAGACCTGACGGCGCAGATTGCCGATCACCACAAGGGACGTTTGGAACGCGACTGGGACCTCGCCAACGCTATTGACAAGCTCCCTACAAAACAGCGTGTGGTTATCGTATTACACTACTACAATGGTATGACGTTACCGGAGATGGCAAAGGTGCTACAAACGTCCGAAAATACGCTCAAAAAACGTATTCAGGCCGCGCTTAATAATCTCCGCCGGGTATTACGTCTCGCTGATATGGATGAGGGTATGGCAAGTCGTGTCACACAAATGCAGCTTGCTACAGCCGTCGCATAACATCACTTCGACGCTCTCCTTTTATCCTCCTGGGAGAGCGTCACACCACCCTACATCTACACAACTATCGCCTGCTGCCAATAGCGCAAAACATCATCAATCATACGCGTCTC
Organism: uncultured Ktedonobacteraceae bacterium; assembly: GCA_964247355.1. Lineage (GTDB taxonomy): Bacteria > Chloroflexota > Ktedonobacteria > Ktedonobacterales > Ktedonobacteraceae > JBBQVS01. The sequence continues at coordinate 2,451 of CAXTUE010000253.1, forward strand.
ACAACGTACCTGAAATATGTTGCGTTGGGTCACTTCTCGCAAGTAACTCACCGTCTCCTGGTGCAATCGCTCGCACGTCGCCAGCGTTAACGCTCCGCGCTCCGCCCCCACAGGAATACAATGATAGCGATTGGCCAATTCGTAGGGAAACATATGCAGCAGGCGTTGCGATGGATAGCTGGCAAGGAACGCAAGGTACGGCAGTGGCTCATCTTCTTTGATAACTCCAACATGCTGTTTCTTTATAGAGGAGCATTGTTCTTCAAAAACGTGCATATCCTTTTGTAGAACTACAGTATGAGTGCCGTGTATCTGCTGTAGCAACGGAAGAGTTGTAGCACCATGAACTATCTGTAGCTCATACTCGACATCTATTAATAATGGATAGATACGTCGAGCGACCGCTTGCGCTCCTTCGAGAGGTGTGCCGGGCAAAAGAAGAACACAAGATTTTTGTGACAAAAGTACTGTATCACTTTTACGAATGTTTCCACGAATCCGCTGTGCCGCACGCCGTAAAGCGAGATACGCTTGTTCCGTTGATCGAATACAGAGAAGCGATACCGGATTGCCATCTCTCTGTTCATGCCGGTCATCCCTCTCAACACCTTGACCCAAACGCTCTGGAATACTACTTTGCGTAACCCTCTCCACACATCCACCTCTTCCACTTCTTTCATAAAGAAATCTCTTTCTATAAGCCATGATACTCGCCTCTCCTGCCAGAATTCTGTTTGCATCGGGTTAAGATTCAGTAAAGATAAACAAGAAAAGGTAAAGAATTTGCGTATATATGCGCTGTTCTATTCTTAACAAGAACGTTGTATTAGCATCATAAATATAACCATTTCATTACCACTAGCATATTCATGTTTGCTATACTGTATACTGTAGGAAAGACGATGGCGAAAATTTCTGCATAATGGGTTGATGATGGAAGGGTGGTTCTATATGAATAACAGCACACTACAATGGAGTATCTCATGGAATTCAGCTTTGTTTCCTCTTCAAGAGATGCTTCCCCCCGAAAGCTTTTTTCGCGCAGAAGCATGCGACAACACAACATTTGCCGATAGTAAGCATCTCTTTGGCTTCGAGTCTTACGTTCCTTGCCTTACTTTAGAGCAAAAGGGCAACGTATCTCATACCGAAGACACGCTAGATGTACAAAACGAGAAGCCTTGTTGCGCAACAGTTGAAGATTTCCTGGCATTACTTATGGTCGAGGAATGTACATCTTCTCTATAGTTTGTCGCTACCGGTATATTTTTGCGGAGTTGACTATGTTTCTCTCAAACCAGCGAAGTATGAAGCAAAATGTTACAGTACTGAGAGCACAGCATATAGGAATAACGTGCATTTCTCTCTGCCTGCGCTTCGGCATATACGTAGTGATTGCGCGCGTACTAGGAACACAAAACTTTGGTGTTTTGCTTCTTATGCAAGGCATTGCTGCATTGCTTTTACCAGTACTTGGTATAGGCATGACCCCACTGGCAAGTCGCACAATTGCTGAAATTCAACATTCTGAAACGTCTCGCGGTATCGCTGGCATATTTCAACTACTGTGGCGTCAACAGTGTCGTCGTATAGTGTTGTATAGCCTCGCTTACATTCCCCTGACAGTACTTATAACCCTTGTCACTCACGGCACACTTCCGCTCTTTCTTCTGCTCATTGCCGGACTTGCTACCCTACCGTCACTACTCGTCAGTATAGTTAGCGCAGTCCTACAGGGATTACGCCGTTATGATCTGCTTGCAAGACTACGTTTTTTCAATACATTGCTCTATCTTTGTCTTGCGCTTGTTAGTACTCAAATACACGGTATGTTATTAGGAATACTACTGCTCGCACCCGCCTTCGCGAGCATTATAACGCTCACACTGGCACTGATCTGTATAGCAAAATTGCTACCGCTTCAAACAGCTATCGAGCCAGGGCCGCTTTTACGTGAACGAATGGAGCACAGTCAGCATCCTTCATGGATGCTCTTTTTGTTGGATAGTGTTATCTGGCGCGAACTTCTCCTCCAGCTTGTACTTCTCTCCTACTGGCATACACCTTCAATGCTAAGCTTTTATGCACTCAGCGTCCTGCTGTGTACCCGCTTGATGAAGGTCGCTCCAACACTCTTTGTCACATGCCTTGCTCCCTTGCAATCACGTCTTTTTCCTGTCAAGCTCTACAGCACTTACATTGCTTTTGTGCGCACATCCTACGCTGTTGCAGGTATTGCGCTTGTGCAATGTTTACTACTCGTGCTCTGTTGCCCGCTTCTTATCAGCTTGAGCTTTGGATATGCTTATATGCCAATAGTAACACCTCTGCGTATATTGCTACTGTCCATCGTCTTTGGCAGCGTAGCAACGATTGGCTTAACCTATTTCACTCAGCATGCGAATACACGCGAACGGCTCTGGCTTGGCTTAGGAAGCACAACCCTGCATATCGCGCTCGGTATCCCGTGCATTCTAGCATGGGGCATCGTGGGTGCTGCGATTGCCAGTACAATTGCTCATGGAGTAGCCAGTATAGGAACATTTTTATTCTGTCGTGACATTTTGCTCAGAGGAAGGAACCACTCTTGACAACAAAAAGCACTCCTCAAATTGCAGTCAATGAGACACAGATACAGGCAGAGATACATCCCCGTTGTAGCATTGTGATTTGTACATACAACCGCCGCAATTCTGTGCTCAATGCATTAGCAAGTTTACGCCGTCAAACACTACCCTACGAATCGTTCGAGGTAATTGTGGTTGATAACGATTCGCGTGATGGCACGTTCGCGGCGGTCAACGCATATATTTCTGCTGGCCCGCTTATGGCCGCAAAAAATTCCAAAGAGACATGGCACGTTCGATGCCTCAAAGAGACGCAGAACGGACTCTCCTATGCACGCAATACAGGACTACAAACCGCACAAGGAGAGATAGTTGTTTTTCTCGACGATGATGTCATCGCGCACCCAACATTCCTGGAACACTTACTCAGTGCATACGACGAAACAGGAGCGGATGCTATCGGAGGGCGCGTTGAGTTACGCTGGGAGGCAAGACGCCCGCACTGGCTCAGCGATGATCTGCTCGTTGTCCTTGGCTACTTTGCACCTGCACAACAACGCATGCAACTTCCAGCAACAATAGACATGAGCAGTTGCGCCTTTTCGCTCAAACGCACGATGCTGGACACAATAGGATGCTTTTCGCCCTTGTTGAACAAACGCGCCTCCTCACCTATTAGCATGGATAGCGTAGACATTTGCCGTCGTGTCCGAGCAAACAAAGGAACTCTCTGGTACGAGCCAACAGCGATTGTAGAACATCGCGTCCCTGCTGCACGTCTTGGGCGGCCCCAATTTTTTGGGGCGGCCGACAGGCCAAGGCCCCGCGCACGACGGGGCGCGGTG
>CAXTUE010000253.1:5872-7001 GCA_964247355.1 uncultured Ktedonobacteraceae bacterium
CCCTGCTGCACTTCTTGCTCGCCCCTATTTTGTCGGGCGCGCATACTGGCAAGGACGCTCCGAAGTCGTGGCCCAGTTCGCCGATACACACCAGCACGAAGCCGTCCTACCCCAAAACTTGCCCAAGCTTCTCCGCTCCACACTACCGGAGGTGCAGGATATCGCGCGTGTCGCACTGCTTGATCGTCTGCTCCTCTTTCTCGCAGGCAAACCCAGTAGCGAACAGTTGTTAGCTGCGATGGAACAGGCACGCAGTTGGGGGCACTTGCAACAACGTCTACAGCTTGTTGAACACGCTCCAGCAGAGCTAACAGCACTATCCGTCTTCTTTGTATTGCCAACATCTGATGATATATCCGCCGAGTTACTCACGCAAGGACTACAAGCACAGCATGTGCGTTGTACAACAAGTATTGCTGATATTCCGCTCTCCTGGCTCTGGCGTCATCGCGCTTATAATGGTATGTCTACTGCTATTCTACATTTTTATCGACCAGGAGCGTTCGCGCTCACAGCAGGGCAGCAACAACACTTCTGGTTTGTACTCTGGGTGGCAAAACGCTGGGGTATTCGGATCGTGACAACCGATACAGGCGGCTGGTGGCAAAGTACACGGAGTCTTGCCACGCTTCCTCAACGCGCCTTTGAGCGTACACTCCTGCGCAATAGCGACATCATCTTCGCCTTCACCCGCCAACCCGACGCGCTCTATCCCGACAAGCGCATCCGTCGTCGTATCCGTAGCCTGACACATCCAGGCTTCCGCAATGCCTACCCGCCCGCGCCAACATCTACCGAGGCACAGGTGCAACTCGGTCTTTTCCAGCAAGCGGGCTATGTCTACCTGTGTTTCGCAGCACAACACAGTGAACGCGAATTACTCGCACTGATTGATGCCTTTGAAGTACTACAGAAAAATCCCAAGCGTATCACGCTCTTGCTTGCAGGAACATCGCCCGACGCTCAAAAAACACTACAGCAACGGATAGCGCACAATAAGGCCATCTTCCTATTCCCAAAGGCACCAGATCGTCACGCCATCTCCCTCTACATGGGAGCGACTGACGCCGTTGTGCTTCCACATCTCGCGCATCAAACGGCTGGCATGTTAGAGACCGCCATGCTCGCC
>CAXTUE010000254.1:0-6991 GCA_964247355.1 uncultured Ktedonobacteraceae bacterium
CATAAGTACTAATGAGGAAAAGCGTCACAAAGAGAAGCACACTTAGGCGCAATGAGAAGAGCGAAGGGCCGAAGAGATGAAAAAACACTGCGCCAATATGTGCCTCTATTGTACCCATGTAGTTTTGTCCATAAAAGACATAGGGATGCTCGCCCCGATAGGCAATGTGGCGCGCCATGATGCCCATCGTACCCTCGTCACTATCAGTCGGTGGCCAGCCCATCGTTAACAAAACGAGGCGTAGCGTTATGGCAAACACGATAATAGCAAGAGCGTAGAGTTCGTAGGTACTAATTTTTAGATATTTCATTGCTCTTCTTTCCATTATTTTATGCTTCGAGCCACTTCCATTATCACATATCTCTGCAAGTTACTTTGCAAGCACAACATTTTATCAAGAATGTTTGACATCTAACGAGCAATATTTATACAAACATGCACATATGTAAATTAGCCAATTTGTACTATGTGTCAGAATGTTTCATGACAATTATTATATTTGATGGTATTATATGCCAGTCCCCACAATTCAATGCATGTCAATGTGTGTTGCTGCATTGTGTGCCAGTGAGGGACAAAAAGCATGGCAAGGGGTCTGCAAGTTGTATATCGAAAGAGGATACATTGTATACACAGCAGAACAACAGGAAGTTCTTACAGCAGTACAACGTAGGTAGTTTCGTAGTGAAGTTAAGCGTGGTAGCAGTGATGGGACTGCTATTCTTTGGAACAACACTTGGTGTTCATGTCGTGGGGGCGCATGCACAGTCATCGACGAAGGGAGCAGTTGAGCGCACAGTTCCTGCTACTCAATCGTCAGTGTTACATTCCGCCAGTCGAGGGAATGTGTTTCCGTATCCGGCCTGCACTTGGTGGGCCAATCAGCGCTACGCACAGTGGCACGGTTATTATGTGCCGTGGACAACGAATGCAAATGCGTGGCAGTGGAAGGACCGAGCGCACGATTTTGGGTGGCAGGTCTCCACAAGTCCGAGAGTAGGAGCGATTATTGACCTACAGCCGTGGGTACAAGGAGCTTACGGTGTTGGACATGTCGCATTAGTTGAGAGAGTACTGGGCAACGGGCATGTGATAGCCAGCAATATGAGCTGGGGTGCGAATCCATATACCGTTGTAGATTGGGAGTTTGCTCCCGGCCCAGGCGTTACGTTCATCACTCGCTAAACCGTATTTGTTTGTCGCCTTCTCTTGATGAGACGAAAGCAACGAACCGGTAGGATGAACGAACGAAAGTAACAAGACCCCATGCAATTTGAAGAAGGCTAGCTACCTCGATAGGTGGCTAGCCTTCTTTCCATTTTCTACTCTAAACTTTCTAGTAGTAAAGTACGCATATTGTATAATTAGAAGATCGTTTCTACTCAAAATTGGTACATTTTGTACATTCGCTCGCTGAGATGAATGATAGCACCAGCCAATCTTTTTACTCGATAGCGATATAGTACTTTTTAGTTTCGATGTTATGGATGCTTCATAAAAAGAGATATACATGTAGTGCGTAGTTCACGGTGTTTCAAATTATACCTTTTTATACTATTGTTATGGCAAAAATCATACTGTATTGCTATTAGAGTTATACATGTATGTTTCACCCATACGATTGTTACTAAACTCAAATGTTCCCGTTATACTATGCAGTGAGACCTTTACAAAGCGAAATGCATATCGTTTTCTCAAACGTATTTGTACGTGAGTGATATGCAAGGCATGGAAAAGGTAAAATGCTCACATGATTAAAAAAGTGGTTACAATGAAAGTGGCCACAAAAGAAAACAGGGGGAATTTCATCATGTACGAACTCAACGAACAGGAACTCGAACAGGTCGCTGGCGGCCATCAGAAGCATTTTGTCACCTATGGTTCAGCAGGTAAGGCATCTGCCGATGCCTCTGTAGACCTCGGTTATGGTGCATCACAGTCTGCAAGCCAGACCTATGTCAACGGCAACCACACCGTCTCCACCGCAGCTGGTCAGAGCGTCGCTGTTGGATTTGGGGCCGAGGCAGCAAGTGGTGCCGCCACAACTGGCAGCTTCTACGCTCAGTAACTTACTTCTCTCGTCTTATTATGGCTAAATAAGTAAGCTAGAGATAACATACGCTCTGCTACTAGCCTTATTAATTGGTTAATATCTACTTAAATTTAACGTGCAACTACAAAAAAGAAAAGGATTTACTATCATGTACGAACTCAACGAACAGGAACTCGAACAGGTCGCTGGCGGCCATCAGAAGCATTTTGTCACCTACGGTTCAGCTGGTCAGGCCGGTGCCGATGGGTCCGCACTCATTGGTGTAGGCGCATCACACTCCGCAAGCCAGACCTATGTCAACGGCAATCACACCGTCTCCACCGCAGCCGGTCAGAGCATTGCTGTTGGACTCGAAGCTGAGGCAGCAAGTGGTGCCTCGACAACTGGCAGCTTCTACGCTCAGTAACTTACTTCTCTCGTCTTATCACTGATAAGCAAGTGGGCTAGAAGCTACAAAGCTTGCTTCTAGCCCTCTGTCGTCTCTATCATGTAAGCATGTGAAAGAGGAAGTCATGCAAGATTTTGAAAATTTCCAAGAACTGAGCGATTCAGATTTGGAAAACGTCACTGGTGGTCACAAGAAACATAGTTCTTCTGTGCCCACTACTACCGGCACTGGGTCCACCTCTGTTGGCTCTAGCGTTTCTGTCGGTGCCTACGGGACAGGTGGTCAGTTCGGCCTTAATGGTGCTATTGCTAAGACAGTAAGTGAAACAATTGTCACCAGCACTGGCGAGGGCCTTTCTGTTTCTTTCGGCTTCGCTGTTGGATACGCTTTCTAACCTTATGCTAAGCGGTTTCCCTACATTTCGAGGGTTGGCGGCTTAACTGCTCCACCCTCCCAATTATATTTACACATCTATCTATTAGAAGGGTACTAATAATGAACCAAGATTTTATGCAAGAAATTGATGACGAGCAGTTAGAAATGGTTGTTGGTGGACATCATCATCCCCATCATTCACATCAACATAGTTCACATCCTGCTCACCACAACGGTGGCAATAATGTAACGACAATTATTTATATCGTGAATAATAACTACACTGTAAACAATACTTCTATTATTCTTAACTCGCCCGGTGCTCAGATCATCAACCTCACTAACATTCAATAGTGTTGACCCAGAGTGTTTGGTATCCAAATGTTGTGTCATGCTTGAGCAAGCATATGTAGCTCTTCTTCCGCTTTACAACTCAATAAAGTGGCAGAAGAGCTTATTTAATGATAAAAACATATAAAATTTTATTTATTGATGAAATAGAAAACAAACGTTTTGTGAGAAGGAAGGGATGGAATGGCCGCTACAAATCCTAAACGCTCTATTTTCCGCAGCAAGACAGTTCAAAAATATACACAGAATAGGGAGAGAAGCGTCTTACCTCGGATTGTTGCTCCTCCTGTCTTTTTGCTTTGCTGGCTCATACTTACGCTCCTTATCGCCGCATGTGTCGCATCTTGGATGGGTCGTGTGCCGCTTTATGTAGGAGGATCGGGTATTGTCCTTGAACAGCAGAAGCAGAATGCGGAGGCGGTCGCGGTTGTTCTCCTTCCCGCAACAAGCTTTTCACATCTTCACAAGGGGCTTCCTGTACAAATACACATCGGGCAGGATGGTCCCCTGCTTACTCGCTCTCTTGATGATATCAGTTCAGGACTTCTCAGTCCTAGCGAGGTGCAACAGAAGTACGGTCTTAAAGTTTCCGATCCTGCTCTGCTGGTAGCTGTGGGATTAGGACCTACTATTTCAACTCGCCTTTATGCAGGTACTTCTGTACAAGCTCAGATTCAAATTGGCTCTCAGAGCTTACTGGCACTTTTTCCTGTATTCAATGTGCTGCTGAAAGATAAATAAATGCATAGCTACAACGAAAACAATAATTTGGATAATAGAGATACACTGCTTGTACCATTAGTGCCGTATATACAGAGAGACGACGTTGACGATATAAACACGCTTATCATGCCTTCGACAAAGCCAACATATAAAGACAAGGCTTCTTCATCCTCGTTTAGTGGCATACCGGGGGTAGACCGTGCGGACACCGCTCTTTTGCCGACTTCACCCTACAAAGCAAAGCAGCAGAAAGATATATGGGAAACAGAAACCGTCGATTTACCAATAACGCCACAGGGGGGTCATCAAGCAATCCGGGTTCCTGGACACGTAACCGTTGCTGGTCTACCTCTCCCTTCGTTAACCAATCAAGTAGATCGAAGGCGCGCAAATCTACGAAAGTATACATTTCAATCCGCGCAGTTGGCTGCGAGTAGCACTCCTGTCTCGCCAGAACTCAATAGGCTGCTTGAGCATCGCGAAAGCTTCGCAGGTGAGGAGACCCGGCGTTTAGAAGCTCTGGTCGTTGCTCCTCCTAAGCCAGAAAAAGAGCAGGCCAGTACCAGTACACCACCAGATACAAAGACGACAGAGCCAGCCAAAACTAAACCCGCGCCACGTCGCTCTTTTGGGCATAAGAGAGTACCTGTACTACAACAGATCAGCATGGTCGAATGTGGAGCAGCCTGTCTCGCGATGGTACTCAGCTATCATGGTCGTAAGACAACGGTTTCAGAGGTACGTGAGCAATGTGGTGTAGGTCGCGACGGTCTTTCAGCACTGAGCATCGTCAAGTCCGCCCGCAAATATGGCATGCGTGTACGTGCTGTTTCACTTCAGGAGAACGACTTCCGCTTTGTCACTATGCCAGCCATCGTTCATTGGGAATTTAATCACTTTATTGTCGTAGAGCGTTGGACGCCGAAATACATTGATGTAGTTGATCCTGCTGCTGGTCGTAGGCGAATGAGCGCGAAAGAGTTCGACGAGGGTTTCACCGGTGTGGTTATCATGATGGAGCCAGGAGAGCAATTTTCGCGCGCCAACAAAGTCGCACAATTGAGCCTTATGTCATACGCCAGAGGCTATATCAAACAGGCACCCACAGCATTGTTACAAGTACTGGGCGCGTCCCTGCTCTTACAAATACTGGGACTTGTGTTTCCCGCGCTTTCGGCAGTAATTATCAATAGCCTGATTCCGATGAAGATGAGTAGTGCGTTAGAACTGCTTGGTATCGGTATCGTCATGGTCGTGTTGGCACAGGCAATCACCAAAATGCTACGCTCGATGATTTTGCTGTACTTGCAGGCGCGCGTTGATACAAATCTGATGTTCAGCTTCCTGGAACACTTATTTAGTCTACCGCAACGTTTCTTTCTGCAGCGTTCAACTGGTGATATTCTGGCACGTGTGAGCAGCAATTCGGTGATTCGTGACACCATTAGTAACCAATTGTTCTCAACCGTTCTTGATGGGACCTTTGTGCTGGTGTACTTCTTCATCCTGCTGTCTGTCTCGCCTCTTTTTACTGCCATCATCGTTGTAATTGGCGTCTTACAGTCGCTCCTGATCTTAAGTACAGGCAAACAGTTAAGTGAGCTTAACCGGCGCGAGTTGGCAGCCGCTGGAAAATCGCAGGGGTATCTGACCGAGGCACTGGCGGGCATTAAGACGCTCAAATCTGCGGGTGCCGAGCATCGTGTACTGGAACGCTGGTCAAACCTGTTTTTTGATCAGATGAACATTTCTGTTCGCAAGGTGTACTTCTCCTCGCTCATTGATACGGTACTCTCGACGCTTGGCACCTTCGCGCCACTTATCCTGCTCTGGCTGGGAACACAGCAGGTGATTAACGGCACCATGCAGCTTGGCACCATGCTCGCTCTCACCTCGCTAGGCTCTTCTCTGCTTGGACCAATCACATCGCTCATTGCCAGTGGGCGACAGCTCCAGTTGGTGCAGTCGCATATGGAGCGCTTGTCAGATGTGATTGACGCGGACTCAGAGCAAGATGTCCAGCAAGTATCGCAACCGCCAAAGCTTACGGGCGGCATACAGCTAGAGAACGTATCCTTCCAGTATGATCCACAATCACCACCTGTACTACGCGACATCAATGTGCATATAGAACCGGGACAAAAGGTGGCGATTGTTGGCCGCACAGGTTCGGGCAAAAGCACACTGGGCAGTTTGCTGCTCGGCATGTATACACCAACAAAGGGAGACGTGTACTACGATGCGCTCTCTCTACGCACATTGAACTATCAGGCTGTACGCGCACAGTTTGGCGTTGTCATGCAGGAGGCCAGTATCTTTAGTGGCTCGATCCGCGAAAATATTACCCTGAACGAGCCAGGATTGAACATGGAGCAGGTAATCTGGTCTGCGCAGATGGCAGCGATTCACGAAGACATTATGAAAATGCCAATGGAGTACGAAACGATGGTTTCCGAAGGCGGCAATGCCCTCTCAGGAGGTCAACGGCAACGCCTTGCGCTGGCCCGTGCGATTGTCAATGCACCCTCCGTTTTGCTTCTTGACGAGGCGACAAGCAGTCTCGATGTGGTCACGGAGCGAGCGGTAGAGCACAATCTTAACCAACTTCCATGCACACAGATTATCATCGCCCATCGCCTGAGCACTATTCGTAATGCGGATGTGATCCTGGTCATACATGAAGGACAGATTGTGGAACGCGGAAATCACGAGGGCTTACTACAGCACAACGGTTTTTACACAAAGCTCATCCAAAGTCAGTTGGCAAATGGCGAGTTGGTTAGTAGATAGTGTGGCAGCTTTGTCAATATATGTGGCAAATATTTCAATAGTTGCTTCTAAACTTTAGGAAAAAGGAGTGTAACAATGCATTTACGTATTCTTCGTTATTCTGTTCTGGCATGTCTATGTATAGGTCTTTTAGGTATGCTTGAGGCTTGTACAGGTGCGACTACCGGTACATCAAAGACCTCTACTAGCAGTACCACAGTGGTTTCTCAAATCGCAACCCCTACAATCTCTTCAACAGCTACACCTATGACGCAAACACAAACATCTGCTCAAACCGGAGTGACACCACCAGTTGGAACAACGCCCATACC
>CAXTUE010000255.1:0-212 GCA_964247355.1 uncultured Ktedonobacteraceae bacterium
GCATGATATAGTATAAATGGGTATGTAGCGATTAACAAGAAATGTATAGAGCATGTCTTGTTACACACTATTTATATGTGACCGCGTAGCTCAGTGGTAGAGCAATCGACTTTTAATCGATTGGCCGTGGGTTCAAGTCCCACCGCGGTCATTTAAATCTCGTAATCCTTCGCCCACCGCACATTCTTCTCCTGACTGTTCTTCGTTGGGGT
>CAXTUE010000255.1:228-4329 GCA_964247355.1 uncultured Ktedonobacteraceae bacterium
CTGTGTGCTCGACTGGAACTAAGTATACTCCTTTTGTTTCACGACAATACACGGTGAAATAATCAATTTGCCCATGGTACGGCCTGTGTCCGTTCATGGTCCTTCCTGCACGCGTGTGATAGTAAGAGCTTGCGGGTTTAAACTCTATATATGAACCATTTGATCTTCCAGTTTTACATTGTATACGCCAAAAGCGACTTTCGGCATCTTCAATCACTAAATCATAGCGAAGATTGTCGCCGAAAGGTTTTAAAACCTCATAGCCAATCTCTACGAGTTTTGCCATAATAAAAGCTTCACTACGTTCTCCAATTGCTTTAGGATTTTGTCTCGGTTTTAGTGGCTCCATAATTACTTCCCCCTATAATACTTTAAAGCATACAAGCAAATAGTTCTTGTACAACATTAGGCCATATTAGCTGCTAATAATCTCTTCATTAGTAGAACGTAGTATATAGATTTTTGTCACTCTTTTATCATTTCACAAAGGGAAATAATATACCTGTGTTGCTGTGTTGTAGTGTCTTAGCAAAAGATATACTGGCTCTCTAAGAGTTAGCATTATAAGGAGGACAGCCACGAATGACTGTTGACAAGACTTCCACCGAATATTCAACGGAGAGCGATCCGTTTGCATCTCTTTATTCGCATCAATATGCATTGCTCAAAACGTTTCGTAAGAGCGGTGACGCAGTTGGAACGCCTGTATGGTTTGCTAACGAGCATGGGAAACTATACCTCATCACCAGTAGCACGGCAGGCAAGGTGAAACGCATTCGGAACAATGGACGCGCAACCCTGACACCCTGCGATCAGCGCGGCAGAATTATCGGGGATGGGAAAGAGGTTGAAGGCACAGCGCTTGTATTGCCAGAGGCAGAATATGCTCACGCGAACACGGTGTTATTGAATAAGTACAAGCTCATGTATAGATTATTTGATGTGCTTGGTTTCCTGACACGCAGGAAAAGCACGTACATTGAAATCTCTCCTGTACAGTAGTTTTCGACAAACATAAACGGCACAAAGCTTAGCTTTGTGCCGTTTATGTTCTGGAGTTATCCCAACAATTCTGCTTCGCTGAGCGGACCGAGCGTGGTCAGAACCTGCTTCTCGCGCATCGGGAAGCGGTGGAGGGCGCGCATCACGTCCTCGCTCGTCACTTTCTCGACGCGCTCAATCTCTTCCTCAACGCTGACCAGACGCCCCTCGGTCATCCAATCGCTGGCGAGTGAACGCATACGTGAGAAGGTTGACTCGCTACTGAGCACCATGCCGCTAATCAACTTATCTTTCGCGCGACGCAACTCGTCCTCGTGAACACCGTCGTTCAGCAGACTATCCAGTTCCTCGCGCAGCAGTTTGAGGACGCGTGGTGCCTCCTCCGGTGTAGAATTGGCCTCCATCAGCATAATACCTGTGCCTTCCATTGCCCAGATGCCCGCACTAGCAGACTCCGCCAAACCTTTTTGATACACATTCCAGAAGAGGCGCGAACCATCGCCATCACCAAGAATGCTTCCACCAAGTATAGCGGCATAGTAGTCTGGGTCCTTGACATCGACGGCTGGCATCGCGATAATCATGATCTGCTGCTTCAGCTTTTGATCGATCATGATATTGTTGATGGGTTGCGTAGGTTCATAGTGCGAGGCATCGCGACCAGAGTCTCCAGTACGCCAATCGCTACAATACTTTTCCGCAAGCTCGACGATATGGTTCCAATCAAACTTGCCCGCAACTGAGAGGACAAGATTGTTGGCGGCATAGCGTTGCTGCCAGTAGTTGCGCATCTGTTCAATACGCAGGCCACGAATGCTCTCACGCGATCCCAGAACGTCATGTCCCAGTGGATGATCGCCGAAGTAGGTCTGCATCAGACGGCGATAGGTCATGTTATAGGGCTGGTCCTCCGAGCGCGCAATCTCGTTGACGATGACCTCTTTCTCCATCTCGAAGTCGCTCTCGGCCAAGCGCGGATACATCATATCGCTCAATAGGGTTATCGCACGGTCCAGGTATTCGCCCAGCACACGCGCGTAATAGACGGTGGACTCGTGCGAGGTAAAGGCATTCAGTTCGGCCCCGATCTTGTTGAACTCAAGCGTAATCTCTTGCCAATCGAGCGTCTTCGTACCTTTAAATACCATATGTTCCAGGAAGTGCGAGACGCCCGCGATAGTAGGGTCCTTCTCATCACGTGAGCCTGTATGTACGTTATATGAGATGGCAACCGACTCGAAATCGGGCATTGGCTGCCCTACGATTTGCAAACCATTTTTCAAGCGATGCGTATAAAACACAGTTTCATTAGCTGTGGTGCTTTCCGACATGTAGCTGCTCCTCTATGTGCTTACGGCGTGGCTGACCTGCACAAAGCAGGCACAGTATTGTACCTTGCATGATAGCCCTTGTGAAGAGATTTTGTCAAATGAAAGCAGTATCCTTCATCCTCTCAAATAATCATATGGCAAAGACCAGGGCGCCCGCAAGGGGGAAGTACCCCTATCATATGCGATGTCGTATATGATAGGGGTGCTTCCCCCTTGCGGGCGCCCTGGCTATCATGTCAACTGTATTTGGGTAGACTACTGCGAATTGTCTAATTGTGCCTCTCTTCTATGCCAATCCGTCAACTGCTGATATGCATGAGCAATACGCAATACCGTGGCCTCCTCATATGGCTTACCTGCGACCTGTAATCCAATCGGCAATCCATCACTTGAGAAGCCGCAGGGGAACGAGACGGCAGGCAGTCCTGTGAGATTGAAGGGCATGGTCAATCGCAGTAGCGCAACCGTAGCGTTCTCGATTATTCCGTCGATCTCGATATCTTGTCCCATTTGCTCTGTAGGAATGGCGGGTATGGGTAATGTTGGTAGCACAAAGGCATCGACGCGTTGCATGACGGCGCGAAAACCGCTTGAAAGCACACGTCGGTCGTATTGAGCACGTAGATAGTCAACCGCCGAAACCGTCTGACCCTGTACGAGTCGCGAACGTACCGTTTCCGTGTAGAGTTCGGGATGTTCGGTGAGCCACCCCTTCTGCACATGTGCTAGCGTCGCCTCCGGCATCTGGATGGTGCGATACTGGTCCATTGTCGGTTTCGGTAGCTCGACATCGACAAGCTCGGCACCCTCTTCCTCTAAAACGCGTAGCGCGGCTCTCCACAGGATGCGTACCTCTGGATGAAGTGGAGCATAAAATGACTCCTGTGGCACGCCGAGCTTGATGCCCTGTAGCGACATCGGGCCGCGCCCCTCTGGTCCTGCGATTAACGTCGCGACAGAACGACTCGGCGCTGTTGGGGGACCTGGAACGCTATTGGGATCGCGTGGATCATATTTCGCGATTGCATCGAACATAATCGCGCAATCTTCAGCACTGCGCCCCATTGGTCCAACGGAGTCGAGCGACCAGCTAAGCGGAATGACGCCAAAGCAACTGACGCGTCCATAGGTTGGCTTGAGACCCGTCACACCGCAACATGACGAGGGAATACGAATCGAGCCGCCAGTATCTGTGCCGATTGCGCCAAGACACATGCCAGCCGCTACTGCCGCCGCCGAGCCTCCGCTTGAGCCGCCCGTTGTATGCTGCGCATTCCACGGGTTACGCGTTGGCGGCGCATAGGGACCATACGCAAACTCGAAGGTGTTGGTCTTTCCCAGTAAGATTGCTCCGCTTTTACGCAACTGCTCAACCACCATCGCGTCCTCCTGCGAAACATGCTGTGCAAGTACTTTTGAACTGGCCGTCGTGCGAACGCCCTTGACGGCGATCAAGTCTTTGATGGCAATGGGAATGCCGTGCAACTGACTACGGTAGAGTCCAGTACGCAGTTCGTTTTCCGCTTTGTCGGCGGCTTCGAGTGCCTGCTCTCGCATCAGCGTCACATATGCTTGAATGGACTCCTCCTGCTCATCTATGCGCTCGAACATCTCTAAAACGAGTTCCGTCGGTGTCAGTAGCCCCGAATGTATCTCTTCAGCAGCTTCGCGTATGGACATATAAGGCATTGCGCTAACTTCCTTTTTCATCATAAAGCCCGCCCTCCTGCCTGCCAGAAGGGTTAGTTTATTATAGCAAACCCAGGAC
>CAXTUE010000255.1:4339-6965 GCA_964247355.1 uncultured Ktedonobacteraceae bacterium
ACTTCCTTCTCAATTTCTTGTGTGATTGTACTTCCTATGTAAGTGGAATGGTGAGTTCATTATAGCAAATTTTGACCAGGTTATTCTTCCTTTTGTACTAGGTTCAGGGCTTCCACGGGCATCTCTTTTTTATTGTCATCCAACCTGTAACCGTTTTGCATTGCACGCTATTAAATAAGCTCTGCCGCGAGAGGCTCGGTGAAGACACCTTTGAGCGTAGCCTCTCGCATGGCTTGTCAAGACGTGCGAGGCCGATTCCTTGCAAAAACAAGGCATTTTTTTACGCCAGAATCGTCCCAAAAAACGCGCCTCTCGCAAACGCTTGCATAAACTGGCTCCAGATGCTATATTATGGGGGTAGCAGTCTGAATGGAGAGTGAAGCCCGTTGGGGATTGAAGCAAGAAAGCAAGTGGGAAAACGGGGTCTATACCGTATCTCCTAAATGGAGAGTGAAGCCCGAAGGGGATTGAATCTCGTTCGCTGTCATGGTATGCGATGTATCTATAAGGTTTAATGAAGGTGATTATAAGTGCATCCAATTGCGTGAGGGAACGAACGGACATTGCTTCGCTCGTCCGTGGGTGTCATGAATGAGACCCCTACATGCCTCATGTATATCAATTATAGTAACCATGCTCCACTGACACTCCTCAATCTTTTCCTCTCACAGTATCCCGTTCCCGGAAGCTCATGTGATATAGTGGTATTGGCTTAGGTAAGCAATATGTTATTTCACTTTTTTTAGGAAGAAGCACATGGGGAAGAGAGCATCATGGAACATCGTTACGCACTCATTGTAGGCATCGACAACTATACTGATACGGAGCATTTTGGGCATTTGTCGTTTGCGCAGGCCGATGCACGGGCCTTATATGACTTGCTCATCGACCCGGAACGCGGGGGGTGGCGAGCGGAGGATGTTGTCTATCTTGAGGGCAGCGAGGCGAACCGCGACGAATTGGAGAGCCAGTTGCGCGACCTGTTCCTGGTGCGTGCGCAGGCCGATGACCTCGTGCTATTTTATTTTGCGGGCCACGCCTTTCTCGATGCCGCCACACAGGACGGTTATCTCGCCCTGCACACTACTTCGGTTGCGCGACCTGTGACGGGACTGCATGTGCCGACGCTGGTCGATCACTATTTGTATGACTCGAAGGCCGGCAATATTCTCACACTGCTGGATATCTCGCATGCCGGCGTCAACTGGCGACAGAGACGCAATGCGGACGACGCATATCTGCTCTTCGGGCAATCGCTCCTTGATTTGCCTAGAGATAGTGGGCGCGTACTACTGACCTCTCATCGACTTGGAGAGGTTTCGCAGGAGCAGATGGAGCAGGGACATGGTATCTTTATGTCGCACCTGCTCAATGGTCTGGAGGGTGAGGCTGCCAATCCGCGCACGGGTCGCATCACGCTCGGCACACTCTACGATTACCTTGGCGAGCAATTGCAGGAGAACGAGGCGCAATATCCGCAGAAGTTTGGCTATGAGCATGGCGCGATGACGCTTATCGAGTGGGCGGAATGGCGCACCGCTTCGGCACCTCAACCGCTCTCTAAGGGGCGCAGCGTTTCGGCGGTTGACGTTATTCCTCTGCACATTCTCACCGGTCATCGCGGGCATGTCGATGATGTCGTCTTCTCGCCCGATGGTCTGCTCGTCGCGTCCTGTGGCGAGGACATGACGGTGCGGCTGTGGTCGACGAAAGCCGGTACGCTGCTGCACACACTGACGAGTCACGAGGGAGCCGTAATGGGCGTCGATATCGCGCCCGATGGCAAAACCGTTGCCTCTTGTTCGGAAGACAAGACGATTCGCGTGTGGGACACGACATCGGGTCAACTGCGTCAGACACTTGCCGGTCATTCCAGCGCGGTGTGGACCGTGGCTTACTCGCTGGACGGTCAGTATCTGGCCTCGTGCTCGAACGACGAAATGGTGCGCCTGTGGAACCCTACAACGGGCGAGGTACTGGCGACACTACAAGGACATCACAACGTCGTCGTCGGCGTTGACTTCTCCTATGATAGCCGTTTCCTGGCCTCCTGCTCTTTCGACAAGACCATCTGCTTATGGGATGTTAGTACGGGAAATGTACAGAGGCGTCTGCGTTATAGTGATATTGTGTACGGCGTCGCATGGTCTCCGCAAGGGGATTTATTAGCCTCGTGCTCTGCCGATGGCGCAATCTGCCTATGGAATACGACAACGGGCCAGATTGTGCAGACGCTCACCGGACACGATGACGCGGTCTGGACCGTTGATTTCTCCGCAGACGGTCGTCTGCTTGTCTCCGGCTCGGAGGATGGTTCGCTCAAATTGTGGGATGTCTCGCAGGGGCGTGAGCTACAAACCATCAATCATCGTATTGAAGTTTACGGTGTCGTCTTTGGTGCTAATGGCCTGCTTGCCAATAGTGCTGAGGATGGAGCGGTTCGCATCTGGCGTACTGAGGTAATCTAAATAGTAAGGTCATGCATTACAGCGCATTGTGACGCTGTAATGCATGACCTTACTAACTCTTCTATCCCCCAAATAGTCCCTATTTGTCCTGATGATTATAATGAATCGTTGTTGTTTGTGATAAACTTGCATTTATACACCGTTTATAGGAAGAGTGT
>CAXTUE010000256.1:0-6963 GCA_964247355.1 uncultured Ktedonobacteraceae bacterium
CTGCCTAAGGGTGCCGCGCTTGAAAGCTGGATTAGCAAACGGGCGAAAAGCAACGGTGTCAAAGTCAGTCCAGAGGCCAGTTCGCTGCTCGCAAACTTTATCGGCAACCACCTGCGTCTACTCTCGAACGAGATCGATAAGCTCGCGTCATACGTCGGCGAGGGCAAGACTATCAACGCTGATGACGTGCGTAAGCTCTCGGCACAGGTGCAGGAGGCGCGCATCTTCGATCTCACCGACGCCCTCGCCCAGCGTAACCGCAAACAAGCCCTAAATATCCTGCACGATTTGTTGTCTAATGGCGAGCCACCTATCAAGCTCATCAGCACCATCACCTTACAGGTACGTTCGCTATTGCTGGTCAAAGAGCTATCACAAAAAGGGATGCGTTCGTCCGCCATCGCATCGACGATTGGTATGGCACCCTTTGTTGCCGAAAAAGCGTTGAAACAAGTTGGCAATTTTACGATGCCACAACTTGAGGGAGCATATCGGCAACTGCTATCTACTGATGCCGCGCTCAAGCGCAGCCGCATCGAGCCAGAAATGGCCTTGGATTTGCTCGTTGTGTCTTTTGGAGTGGTATAATCGTTTCACAAGCACAAGAGCACATAGGACGCATACCATGCTATATGAGCATCTCCTCTGGTCAATCTGAGTTCGTTGACGGGACGGACGACATATTATAGAATGGATACATGGTGCTTAAACGAATGGACAACGTCGGCATCGTGGTGGAATCCCTTGATGCCGCTATCTCTTTTTTCGCTGAACTCGGTCTCGAACTCGAAGGGCGAGCCATGGTAGAAGGCGAGTGGGCAGGGCGCGTCACTGGACTAGGCGACCAGCGTGTTGAGATCGCCATGATGCGCACGCCAGACGGCCACAGCCGTCTAGAGCTCTCCCGATTTATCACGCCTCCTGTGGTAGCCGATCACCGAAACGCCTCAGTTAACGCTCTCGGCTACCTACGCGTCATGTTTGCCGTGGACGACATCGACGATACGCTCGTCCGGCTCCGCAAGCACGGCGCAGAACTTATCAGCAGCGAAGTGGTCCAGTACCAGGACGCGTATCTGCTCTGCTACATCCGCGGGCCTGAAGGACTTCTCATCGGGCTAGCCCAGGAACTCGGCTGACACTGAAAGTCCACTCTGTGCCGACATGGGTGCTAGCGCGGGATAGTCGACTGAGGAATGAACTTATTCGCTTTAAGAATATTGATTATATTTATGCCACTAAATTCATTTTTTTAACGTACACTATTCTAAGAGGTGTTACTATAACGTTGAGTGTCCCCATGCTCAATGTTTCCCCCTAGTAGCATCTCTTTCTTTTCGTGCGTTTTTTTCTTCAGTCCAGATGAGTGTATCGTCGTTTCCAGGCAAGCGTTCGGGTTTATCCTCAGTCGGTCTACGTCGCCACTCGCACCGGACCTCGCCGCTTTGCAAAAGCTGCTGTAGTTCAGTGTCGTAATCGCTTAGCAGGAAGTGACCGAAGTTGGCTACGAGCAGTTGCTGACGCAGGTCGGGCCAGCGTCGTATGCGCTTGGCGCGTCCCAATTCCAGAAGACGTTCCTGTAGTTGCTGACGTTCGCCCTCGACGCGCTCTTTATATTGCGCCTCAAACCATTCTTCACTCAGTACGCCGCGATGACTTTGCGCATAAATAGTACGCTGGTAACGACACAGCGCATCGTTCATACTGGCGAAACTATCCTGGCGACGGGTAGCGAATACAAGCGTATAGGCAATAGTCTCCACGACGCCGGGGCGGGTAAGGATAGGCAATGTAATCTGCTGGACTGGTAGGATGAAGTGTCGCTCCATCGACGTAGCGAAGAGGGTAATGATATCGTTCACGGACTGCTTCACCTGCGCATCCTGCGTCGAAAATGTCTTCCAACGGTCCGTACGAAGCACGGCGGTTAAGACGATAGCGTATGCAGGTGAGCGTAAGGCGGTGAGAAAGAGTGTTTCCACCTGTTTGTGCGAAAGCAGAAAGCACAGTTCGGTTGGTGCCGTGCGCTTATAAAGCGTCGTCAGGTCATCATTTGTAAACAACGTGTGTCCAAAGGGATTGAGCAGCAGAACCGTTGGCGATTGCTCTATGGCCTGCAATATGTATGGTGCGGCCTCCAGCCAACTTGCATTGACGATGCCGCTTTCCTTTGGCAGACCGGGTTCTTTTGCACGTTCCTGTCGCGTGTCTTTGCGCCGACTGCTTCCGTGCGCCAGCAACAGGCCATAGAGTGCGATAGGTTTGCTCTCCTCAGCCAGCGTTTGCGCCAGTTCGCGAACAGGTTGTAGTGTAGGATGTAGAGCGGAGGAAGGAGATGAAGACTTACGACTCTTAGCGGCAACACCCAGTCCATCGACAAGGTAGCAGCGTCGAAAGATGCGCGTTGCCGCCAGAGAGCGACTATAGTCCGCGACATACTCGCGCAAAAGCCAATCGCGCACAGTTGCGAGGACAGCAGGTTCCGTAGGACGGCGCACACGTCCGCGTCCCGCATTCTGTAGTGGCTGTTGACTCTCGTCGAGGTCGCTCCATAGCTGCATCATCTTGTGTACATTTTAGCATATTTTCAAGGCAAATTAGAAAATTAGACAAAGAACCTCTTGAAAACTGCGTAAGCAACGCTTAAAATGAAGTCCTATCAAGTTGACTTATAATAAACGAAAATTTAGGACGAAAAGATGACTAAACGTAAAGCTGATGCTACGAATGCTTATCCACGCTTTTTAGAAGGTATCTTTTCTGAAACTTCTACTGGTACCGACACTGTTCCCCCACATAATACTGTAAAACATGTTTCTGATAATGTACTACAAACTTCATTCCAATCCACTTCCATAGAGAGAGAAAAGCTATATCAAAAATTTGAAGCAAAAATTTTGACGAACTTAATGCTGGATCGCTCTTTAATAAGTAACCAAGCTAATAAAAAATTACCTTATTATGGTTGGTTTAACTATAAAGAAGGCTTCTCGGAACCATTTGTTGATTATGTTATTAATCATG
Organism: uncultured Ktedonobacteraceae bacterium; assembly: GCA_964247355.1. GTDB lineage: Bacteria > Chloroflexota > Ktedonobacteria > Ktedonobacterales > Ktedonobacteraceae > JBBQVS01. Next base: position 3,025 of record CAXTUE010000256.1, read on the forward strand.
TTTTAGCGCGCTCTCAACCAGGCATACTACTCGATCCATTTTCGGGAGCAGGTTCAGCTTTGTTTGCAGCAAGTACCAGGGGCTGGCAGACGAAGGGAATAGAAGTTTTACCCGTAGGGGTATATGCAACTCAAGCACGATTTATTGCCAATAGAGTTGATACAAACAAGTTTTGTACTGCCGTAGCAGAGATTTTAGAGATAGATTTTGCAGATTATTATTTTGAGCAGTATGAAATCAGGCACATTCCTATTACTCGTGGAGCTTTTCCTGAGATAGAAGAAAGGCAACTTGTTGGCTACGTTTCTTATTGTCAGCAACATATTTCAGACGAAGATGTCAAAAGTCTGCTTCTCTATGCCGTCATTTGTATTTTTGAGGAGATCAGCTATACAAGAAAGGATGGTCAATATTTACGTTGGGATGCTCGTTCGGGACGTTCTCAAGGAGAGAAACCATTCAACAAGGGAAGGATACTTCCATTTCGTGAGGCAATCAAGAACAAGTTAAGGCAAATGATTCATGACTTGCGAGAGAGGCCCACACAGCAAATGCTCTTTGAGGAAAAAGCGGCCTCTGGAATATCTCCTGTGGTGCCTGAGATTTACGAAGGCTCCTGTTTGGAAATTCTTCCCCTAACGAGCAGCAATTCCATTGACGCAGTTTTAACTTCGCCTCCATATGCAAATCGCTATGATTACACACGGACCTATGCTCTTGAGCTAGTTTATTTAGGATGTGATGCTGATAAGGTTAAACAACTTCGTCAGGACATGCTTTCATGTACAGTAGAGAACAAAGATAAGCGAGACCAACTGTACAATTTCTATAAGGAGATAGGAAGAGAAGTAGATTTTGATAGTATAGAGAGCTGTTTTTATAAACAAAAGGGGTTACAGGAGATACTCACAATCCTGGTTAACTATCACACTCAAGGAATGTTAAACAATGCAGGAATAGTTTCTTTAATTCATAATTACTTCTATGAGATGTGCTTTGTTGTCTATGAACTTGCTCGTATACTTAAACCGGGTGGAACGATTATTATGGTCAATGATAACGTTCGTTATGCTGGTGAAGAGATTCCTGTTGATCTCATTCTATCAGATATGGCAGAGTCCTTTGGATTGACTATTAAACGCATATGGACCCTTGGGCGAGGCAAAGGGAATAGTAGTCAGCAAATGGGAAGTCATGGACGTACTGAATTGCGTAAGTGTGTGTATATATGGGAGAAAGAAATTACTATGGCGAAGGCACAAGACCAGTTATTGCTCGAAGCACATCAAATAAACTACCGTTTACGCTCTACTTTTTTCTATCGCAAAATCAAAGAATACAATGTCTTAGCCTTTCCCTCAATGATAGCAAAGCTGTTTCCATCACAAGAGCTTTACAATTGGAATGAGCGAGCTAATTGGAGTATCAAAGAAGATGCTTTTACATATATAAGTAGTCATAAGGAGTTGAAGCTCATTCAAGTGTTTTGCCATCCTAAACTACTTCACGAGTATCCAGCGTTGATAGCATACTACAGAAATATCGCTGCTTTGTCTCAGAAAGCTGTAGGATACCTTGTGGGAATAGACGTTAAGAAGTATGAGGAAGAGCGAAGTAATGTTAAGCCGTTAACAACGCAAGAAATATTTACCTTAGTTCGCTTATTCAACGAACACGTCTCCCTCATTATCAATAGCTCTATTGAAAACTTCACCAGTCAAGAGTTAAACGCACTACTACTTACGTCGACTGGTGCTCAGATTGACGGAGCGTGGCGTAATGCGATTGGAGATGAGGCGGAAAAGGTCGTACAACAACTGCTTGTGAAAGAAGTGGTAAAACGCAGTTTACTGTTTGCATTTATGGGTAGCGGTACAAAAATAGAACTCTATGACTCTCAAAAGTTTGAAGAACAACTTTATGACATCAGCAAGTATCGAGGTATTCAACTGAGCAATCAAACTTCTATATTATTTTCAAGTGAGCCAGATATTACTCTTATGGGGGAAAACGGTGTTCCAAGAGCCGTTATAGAGGTCAAAGGTGGAACTGATCCTGCAGGAGTACTTGAACGCTATGGAGCAGCAAAAAAGTCTTTTGAAAACACAAGGAAAGATGTCCCAAATGCAAAGACGATATTAGTCGCAAGTTGTATTACAAATGAAGCAAAAGAGCGTATTGCTGCTGATAAGACAATAGACAAATTTTTCAACCTGACAGAAGTAATCAAAGAACAGGAACGCTATAATGAGTTTATCACTTTAGTGTTTTCTGTACTTGGTGAAGCTTCATAAACCTTTTCAATATGCTTCTAGCACGTTATAATGGAGGAACCATAATTTCTACTTTTGTGACAGGAGCACAGGCTATGTCGGTTGAGCAGCGTTTCCTTGTTCGCTTCTGGGGGGTGCGGGGAAGCTATCCGGTGCCGGGGGCAGGAACCATTCGTCATGGTGGTAATACCTCGTGTGTTGAGATGCAGGTTGGGACGGGGAAGGGACAAACGCTGATCTTCGACGCAGGGAGCGGCATTATTCGTCTCGGTGAGCAGTTGTTGCAGCAAAAAAGTTCGCAAGCGGACTTGGAAGCCTCGCTCTTTATCACGCACGGACATGGCGATCATCTCATCGGCTTTCCATTTTTTGCGCCACTCTTCGATCCGCACACGTCGCTACACGTCTTTGGCCCCCAACTATTACACTATGATATCGAGCAGCTCGTAACCCAGGTGATGTCTCCACCGTATTTTCCAGTAGACGTACATGATTTGCCCTCGCGCCGTTCGTTCCATACTATCGAGGATGAACACTATATCACATGGCATGGAACACATAAAGAACCACACATTGGGATGCTACCTTATACGTCGAAACGAAACGAGGTGTGTGTTACCGCGAAGTTCACGGAGAGTCATCCCAAAGATGGCGCGGTCATGTATCGCATCGAGTACGCGGGACGGCGTGTTGTCTATGCCACGGATGTCGAGTGGCAGCACGGGTGCGACGATGACGTGCTGGCGTTTATAGAGAGTGCAGACCTGCTCATTCATGATGCGCAGTACACAAAGCAAGAGTACCTGCACATGAAACAGGGCTTTGGACATAGTACAATAGAGATGGCGGTAGCAACGGCACAGGCGGCCCATGTGCACGAACTTGTGCTCTTTCACCATGATCCCGCCTATGATGATATGCAATTGGATCGAATGGAGACGGAGGCGCGGGCATCTTTCGCGTCCACCCGTTCGGCGTATGAAGGTATGGAAATCAATATTCTTGACACTAAGCAAAGGATCGAGTGAAAACAGCTATGATAAATGTTCTCCTGTCACTCATGATTATTGGCTCGTTTCTGTTGGCCATCGCGCTCCATGAAGCTGGACACGCGTTGGTGGCGCGCTGGCTGGGTGATCGTACACCACAGGCGGAGGGACGCCAATCTTTGAGCCTGCGTTCACATCTCGACCCAATGGGCTTGCTCATGTGCGTCATCCTCGCCTTCCAGCCCCTCCTCGCGTTTCCCGTTGGCTTCGGCTGGGGCAAACCCGTCAAGGCCGACCCGTGGAAGATGCGCGTCGGTGCGAATCTCGGTCTCTTCACCGTTGCCATAGCTGGCCCTATCTTCAGCCTACTCATCGGTCTGCTATTTGCCACCATTGTACGCTTTACCGTTGTAAGCCTTCCTGAAAATCCCTATACGCTGCGTTTACTCCAATTGCTCGTGGTTTTTGCGAGTGTGAATATTAGTCTCACACTCTTCAATCTGATACCGCTTTATCCGCTCGATGGCTATCAGATCGTCTACACCCTGCTACCGAGCAAGCAGGCTGTACAGTTCGCGAAATCGGCACCCTATGGACCATTCATTATACTGGTACTGTTCTTTTTCATACCCATCCTGGCCCGGCTATCCGGTCTGGGAGGAGTTTTCCTGTTCCAG
>CAXTUE010000257.1:0-6941 GCA_964247355.1 uncultured Ktedonobacteraceae bacterium
CTTCCATATAGAAGGGGCTATGTTCCTTTTCTTTTCAATTTGTTTTTTTTTTTTATTTACACCCCTACAGAGGGAGCGACAGGCTCATCAACGGTTATTTTCGCGTTACGTAGTGTGAGGAGCGCAATAACAGCCGCTAAAAAGTAGAGTATGCCAACGCTATCAAAAAGTGGCACAATACCTATTGAGTTGCCGAGCGTACTCGCAACTATGAGACCGAGCATCATAGCAACAGAGATAACTGTGTTAAATGCGCCGAGCACACGTCCTCGATAGGCATCAACGGTAGACTGTTGTAGCAACGTCTGGATTGTCACAAAGCATCCGACGACAAACACACCAACGAAGGCAACCAACGATAACATGACTGCAATAGCAGGAATGTTGACAATCACCGCAACTACAAAGCCAGCGAGGACAAGCGGTAAAAAGATGAGATAGATAGGTTTCAAAAATTTAGCCACCTGTCCCGTAAGTAGTGCGCCAATAAGGGAGCCGACACCCTGCGCTGTAATTGCCCAGCCCCAGACGGTAGCACTTCCATGTAACACGCCTTCAACAAAAGGCACAATAAGCACATTGGTCAAGCCTTGCCCGACCATAAACACGCTCATCGTCAGAAAAATGCCACTAAGAATTGTGTTTTGACGCACAAGTCGTACGCCATCAAGCCATTCTCGCCATACGCCTGCGATGTTGTCTACAGCATCCCCGTGTGTCTCAACAACTCGTTTTGGAACGACAATCAGGATAATCATGAGTGCTGAGAACAAGAAGGTCGCGCTATCCGCATAGACAACACTACTTAATCCAAGTACAGAGAATAGAACGCCACCAAGCGGAGGGCCAACAAAACGCGTTATGGAGTCGCTCAATGACTCCAACGTATTTGCGGCAAGCACCTGTTGTTCGTCCACAAGTGATGGGGTAAGGGCACCAACGGCGGGCGTAAAAAATTGTGAGATGGTGGTTTGTAGAACAGTGACAACATATACGAGCCAGAGAAGATTTTGCGAATGGACGAGTAAGAGGAGCAGTAACACGACAGATCGTGATACATCCGAGACGATCATTGTCCAGCGACGGTCCCAGCGATCTACAAACACTCCTGCGAATGAGCCAAGCAAGATGCGTGGCAATGTCTCTGCCACAAACATGACACCTGTTTGTAGAATAGAGCCTGTTAGTTGGAACACATAGTATGGCAACGCAACAATAAGCATATAGTCACCGGCAAGTGAAACAAGTTGTCCAAGCCAGAGCAGCGCAAAGTTACGCTTACCTAAAACAGCAAACATGAGGGACCTCCAGAAGGAATTCTGTTACATTTTTAGGAAAGGTAGGTGCTAAGCATAGCAAGAGCAATTATTGTAAGTGGACATCTACAATCTCTAGCGTGAGAGGTGAGACAAATAGGATGAGGCGCGAAGCACTGGTTATATCGAACAGTTGTACCTGGATAACCTCTTGCCCTGCACGCTCTATAAGTTGCTCTGGCCCAAAGGTACAGCGGGGATAATTTGCCCAAAACTGCTGTACAAGAGGATGATGAAGACAAGCAGAAACAACTGCAGTAAAACATGTTCCATCATTAGGACAATCTATAACCATGTAGAAGCGGTTTAAGAAGGGAAATGCCAGCAAGTGCCGCTCTACGTCATGTACCGTTGCCATTGTTCCACATTCTGGACATAGAATAAAGCGTTGCGCCATTGCTTGTTTGCAGACCTGTGGGGCTTCTATCATGGCGCGTTTTATCGCCGGGCGAAATGAGCGTATGTTTCCTATCTGTACTATACCATAGGTGCTAACCATATCGACATCTTCCGACTGTGTGCAAAAAGGACAACGCATACGTAGATTTATCGTCCCATTTGGCAGTGCTTCAAAGATACCAACCATTTTGTGTTGTCCACACATAAAACACCACACAGGTGTATCGCGCCATCCTTGCGCCATTTCTTTGTCTACTGTCATACCAAATAACTCAGCATCGCTACGCAACTGGTTGCTCAATACCTGACGAAGTTGGCGACGTGCTCTATGAAGTCGTACTTCTAACGCATTGATAGTTAAGCCTAGTTGTAGAGCGGTTTCGTTTTGTGGTAGCTCGGCGAGGTAGTGCATCTCTAAAGCCTTGCGCGTTGTGGAGGGAAGATAGCTCATTGCGCGGTCTAGCAAGGTTGCTAAATCCTGGCGGCTCAACTCTTCGGCTGGATCAATCGCTAACGGGTCTGGGATATCTAGCACGTTGGCGGTCGGGTCGTCTTGCTCAACATCTAACAACGTTGAAAAGTTCTCTTGTCGTTGCAGTGTTGTAGAATGACTACGGTTCCAGCGTAGAGAGACGTTGCGACAAATGCCATTGAGCCATAAATCAAAGGCTGCGGGAGTGCGCAGATGGTCGAGATGTCGCCATGCTTCAACGAGCGTGTCCTGCGCCACATCGTCGGCGGCGTCAGGAGATACACCCTGCTTTTGCGCGATACGTAGTAAGCGTGGTCGTGCCGCCGCCAACATCTCGTCAAGTGTATTCGAGAACGCGACATCTCTTGTAATATTGCTCTCTTTTATCATCATAAGCTCCTAGCTTCTCGTGTATCTATATATACGTCGCGCTCCTTTGGTAAAAGCTTACACGAATTTTTGGCAAATGGAAATGATTTATATAGTGAAAGGACGTTAACATATGCGTATTTTTGTTATTGGTGCTACTGGTGTGCTTGGGAGAGCACTACTGCCGCTCTTACAACAAGAGGGATATACGGTTCGGACTCTTGTGCGTTCTAAAGAACAGGTGCGGTTATTGCAACAAAGCGGCATCGAGGCACAGCAGGGAGATTTACTGGCACAAGAACAAGACATAGGACCACGCTTACTAGAGGTGCTAGGGGGATGTGATGCGACAGTGTTTATCGCGACAGCCATACCACGCGATATGTCAGCTCCTGGGGCATGGGATTTGAATACACGGCTATGGACTGAGGGAACGCAACGTGTGTTACAGGCATCACTTGCTACCAGTGTAAAAAAGTATGTTCAGCAGAGCGTCACGCTGGCTTATCCTGACGGTGGTGATGAATGGATATATGAAAATACTCCACTCGATGCTCGCATTGATAGAACGACAGTGGATATGGAAGACATGATACGTGATGTAGCGCGCGAACAACTGGGCTGGTGCATTCTACGAGGTGGCTTGTTCGTAGGGCCGGGAACGGGACAAGAAGATGAGCTTGGTACTATACGAGCAGGTAAAAGTACGATACCCTGCGATGGCACAAACTTTCTTTCGCTCGTTCACGTTGCGGACATGGCGGATGCTATAAGCAAAGCGTTAATACACGCTCCTGCTGGCACGATTTATAATATTGTTGATGAACCAATTCGTAGCGGAGAGTATTTGAAGCGGCTTGCTGAAATTGTAGGTGTGGCGCAACCGGAGCAAGATTATTCGCAACCGTGCCCTCCGTCGTGGCGGTGTAGCAATCAGGCGGCACAAACAATTCTGGGTTGGAAGCCGACGCACGGTATCTGGCCGATATCTTCCTAATTCTATAGAATACTATAGGAGTAGCAAAGTCGAGTATGTGCTGCTAAGTGCTGAATGAGAACACTCAGCATGTGATATACTAAAGGAGTCCTAGTTTCTGATACAAGGCGGTTATATGGGTAGCAACATGTACTCCGCCTATACGATATAATCATCTATTCACACCTCACATACAACAGTGTAAATTTGGTTTGACGAAAAGACTACTGTAGGGGTCTAATTCTATTACACCCTTTCGGCGATTGATCTCGTCTCCAGGATTGAAGATATGTTTCAATCATCCTTCCACAGAATCAGTCGCTAAAAGGGTGTAATAGAATTAGACCCTTGCAACTGACGTTATTTTGTCAAGTATACATTCTTTTGGAATATAGGAGAGAAGTTTTTTATGGCAAGTACACATTATAATGTCGCGATTATTGGTTCGGGGCCGGGTGGCTATGTGGCCGCTATACGGGCTGCACAGCTTGGTGCAAGTGTTGCAATTGTTGAGAGGCAATATATGGGAGGCACCTGTCTCAATGTCGGGTGCATTCCATCGAAGGCTATGTTGCACATTGCGGAGATGATGCATAACCTGCAATCGCTTGATGAGCTAGGCATTTCACTGCCGCAGCCCGCGACCTTCGATATGACGAAGGCGGTTGCGTTTAAGAATAAGGTTGTCAAACGCATGACGAGCGGTGTTGGTGTGCTGATGAAGGGCAACAATGTTGATGTCTTCGATGGTACAGGGAGCGTCGATGCATCGCGTAACGTGACGGTTACGGGCAATGATGGTACAAAGCAGCAGTTTACGGCGGATAAAGTTATACTGGCAACGGGTTCTGTACCCTTTATTCCGCAGATGCCGGGGGTTGATGGGCGCAATGTGATGAACAGTGATACGTGTTGGGATTTGCCGAAGGTGCCTGAGAGTCTGGTATGCGTTGGTGGTGGCATCATTGGCATGGAGTTGGCGTGTATGTTCAACGCACTGGGGACGCAGGTCACGGTGCTTGAGATGTTGCCGAACGTGATGGCTCCGTTGGATGAAGAGGTCCGTCGTCTGCTCGTACGTATTCTCAGCAAGCGCGGCATCAACATAGTCACAGGGGCGCGAGTTGAGGGTATCGAAGAAGAGGGTCAACTGAAGAAGGTCATCGCCACCACCGACAAGGGGCAGCAGGCATTTCCAGCCGAGTATGTGCTGATGGCGGTCAGTCGGCGCGCCAACACGACCGGACTAGAACAGCTTATGGAGCAGGGGTTGGACAGTGATCGAGGCCGTGTGCGCGTCAATGACAAGATGGAGACCAATCTGCCGGGCATTTATGCTATCGGCGATCTCGTACATGGCGCGGGCTTGGCACATGTTGCGTCGATGGAGGGCGAGGTTGCATCGGATAACGCGATGGGACAGAGCGCGACAATGGACTACAATGTCGTTCCAAACCCCATTTATACCTTCCCGGAGGTCGCGTTTGTTGGTCTGACCGAGGCACAGGCAAAAGAGAAGGACCCAGAAGTCAAGGTCGAGCGGTTTCCATGGACTGCCGTTGGCAAGGCGGTGGCAATGGACGAGACCGAAGGCTTCACGAAGGTCATCATGGGCAAATATGGTGAGATTATTGGCGCGCATATTATCGGACCCGATGCGACCAACCTTATCAGCGAGTTCTCGGTAGCGATGCGTGGGGAGTTGACCGTTGACGAAATTACCGAGACGATTCACCCACACCCAACGCTAAGCGAGGGATTGCGCGAGGCCGTGCTAGCGGTTGAGGGGCGTCCCGTTCACATTCCACCAAAGAGACAGGTTGCGCGAGCACGATAAATAAAGGTTCACAAACAAAAATCCTGTGGCGTTGTCACAGGATTTTTGTTTGTGAACTCAGAAGTTGACCGACGAACTTTCCGCATTTTTAGCGTTCTATATATAGGGCCAAACGGTTCATCGACGTGCATAATTCTATACGATCTTATATACTAAAGAAGAAATAGCCCGAAGGGACGCTACCATGTTTGTCCAGAGACATTCTATACATCCAATGCTCTATTTTACACTGCTCGCGTTACTCGTACTTGGCATTCTAGCTGGTACGGGTGTATCGGTCTATCTCGTGTCTTTTCCGGGGAAGTCTGCTCCACCGCCCGTTCAGCTTCCACAATTTCAGAGTAAGACTGAGGCACAGGCGGTAACGACCCAGTATATGCATGCATTTCTTGGGCAGCAGTATCATACTATGTGGGGATCGTTACATCCTCAGGCACAGAGCATGTGGGCAAACGAAGCAACATTCGCTGACTACCTGAATAACCGCTTTCAAGCATACACATTACACAGCTTTACGTTGGGAACTGAAAAGACGTTAGCAAGCTGGACAAACCCGGAAACTATGATTTCCTACGCGAATGTCGAGCAGATTGCGGTTTCGCTACAACTGGACATGAAGGCACAAGCGCAAGGGAACGTACCACCGGAAAATGTGCATCCGAGCCGGTTGTTTCAAAATCTTCCCTTTGTTGTGCAACGCGATAGCCATACTGGTCGTTGGCTTGTGCTTGCAGGTGGACCAACCGATGTTGAAGCTCCTATTCTTCCGCCCGTGACGCAAAGAGCAACAACAGTTCATGTACCGATTTTGATGTATCACCATATCTCGGATAAGCCAACCTACAATGCGCTTGACAAGAGTTTGACAGTTACCTCAAAGCTATTCAAACAGCAACTGGATTATCTCAAGCAACGGGGGTACTCTTCAATCACGTTTAACCAGTTGTTTGCCGCACTTTACTACAATGCTCCATTGCCCGTAAAGCCAATTATCCTTACCTTCGATGATGGCTACGACGATGCCTACACAGATGCATATCCCACGCTTGTGCAGCACGGCTTTAGCGGCATGTTCTATATTATTACAGGTAAGGTAGGGTGGCAGGGGCAGATGGCGTGGAGCCAGATAAGTCAGATGCTAGCTCATGGGATGCAGATGGGGTCGCATACGGTGCATCACGTCGATATGGGACAGGTGTATACCAACTCACCAGAGCAGGCGCAGCAAGAGTTACAGGTTTCGCGCGCTACAATGCAGCAACATCTCGGCATCGTCATTCAACAGTTTTGCTACCCCTCCGGCGAGCCGTTCCGTCATGGTAGCCTGTACCTGCAACGGGTGATTGTGGGTTTGCTTGCGAGCGATGGGTACGTTGGCGCAACCACTGACCCTGGAATGACAGGGACCGAACAAAGTAGCGGTTCTCCATTTGTGTTGTTGAGGTTGCGTATAGATGGACGTGACGGAATGGCAAGTTTTGTTGAACGCTTGCCGTAGAGGAAAAGAAAATCGTGTCGCACAAACCCAAGGAGAGGGGTTTTGGGGGCAGATTTTTTTTTTTTTATAGAAAA
>CAXTUE010000258.1:0-1312 GCA_964247355.1 uncultured Ktedonobacteraceae bacterium
GCACTTTATAGTACCCTGTTACATGCTGAAACTTGAACACACCCTAAATCGCGTCATTAAGCACACGGGTACGTGTATAAAGTGGACAACAAAAATTGTTGCTTTTTTATTCTATGATAGCAGGGAGAAAGATTGCTATGTCATTTTTGAAGACAGTAGGTCATGTATTGTTGGGATATATGTTTATCACCGGTGGTTATGGCGCATTTGCAGAACCAGGGTATCGAGTTGACAAGGTAGATCAAGCCGGTATTCCAGCAGCGAAACAGGCTGTCATTCTCAATGGTGGAACAATGGTTGTTGCGGGTACAGCACTGGCAATTGGTTTCCTACCAAAGCTTGCAGCGCTTATCTTAATCGGGACACTCATTCCCACAACCCTTGTCGGACATCCTTTTTGGACGGAGGAAAATTCACAGACGCGTAGGAATCACCAAATTCATTTTAACAAAAATATCGCGATGATTGGCGGTTTAGTGGCCGTCCTATTTGAAAAAGATTAAGGACTGTAATTATATGAGCGAGTCTGAGCAAAACAAGGTGGCAATGGTCGTCGTTGCTCACGAGGACGATGCGGAGTTTGCCTGTGCAGGTACAATCGCGACATGGGTTCGTGAGGGGTGGGATGCCTATTATGTGATCTGCGCTGATGGTGGTAGCGGCGGTTCTGATACCGCAACGGATGTGAGTCCAGAGGCACGTCAGCGCGTTGTTGAAACGCGTAAACAGGAGCAACGGAACGCTGGTAAAGTGCTTGGGCTAAAGGATGTCTACTTTCTTGGTTATCCTGATGGGCAGCTAGAGCCATCATTAGAGATGCGCCGAGATATCGTGCGCTTGCTACGTCTTCACAAGCCATCAAGAGTGATTTGTCAATCGCCGGATCGCTCATGGACACCAGAGTACATTCTTCAAAGGGATCATCGCGACCATCTTACTGCTGGTCGTGCGACGCTAGAGGCTATCTATCCAGCGTCACAAAACCCTTGGGATTTTCCAGAACTGATGCAAGAGGGTCTCAAGCCGCACAAAGTTTCAGAGGTATACATTGCCGGTGCGCCTGTGCAGAATTTTGCTGTTGATATCACATCTGTAATAGATATCAAGATGCAAGCACTGCGGGCGCATGTAAGCCAATTCGAGAACGGAACTATAGAAGTGGAGCAGATGATACGTGACTTCGGTCAGGAAACGGGCAAGAAGTACAATTATACCTATGCCGAAGAATTTCATCTCGCGAAAAATAGATAGTATGAGAGTGCAAGAGGATGGGGCGGGGGAATTTTAGCTGGCCCTCCGCGTGGACTCTGAT
>CAXTUE010000258.1:1322-6901 GCA_964247355.1 uncultured Ktedonobacteraceae bacterium
TTTGCTCGCCCTTCTTCTTGCACTCTCATAATATTTTGTGGCATACTTATCCTTAGAGACCTTCGGGGCAGTGTGCAATTCCCGACCGGCGGTGAAGTATATGTGCGTGGTACATGTGCTAAGCCCGCGAGTCTCCATTCTGTTCTTCAATAGAGTGGTTGACAGGATTCGGTGTGATTCCGGAGCCGACAGTAAAGTCTGGATGGGAGAAGGTTTAAATGGGAATCGATGTGTCCTATTACAGAGGTGTAATAGGTCTATTAGTGCATAGCTTGTGTCACTAACGATTCTCTGGTACCTCCCTCTATGCCTCCCAAGTGTCAGTTGAATTGACGGTTTTTCCCACATTTTTTAAGGAATAATCGCCGGTATAGCTATGACTGAGGGAAGTTGAATGAACGTTACAACCTCTACGACGAAAGACGCACCTACAACGGTGCGCACATTTGCGCAAGCACAAGATGACTTGCGGCAACATGCTATACGCACTAATAACGTGCGTACTTCTTATCGAAACGCGACGGGGCAAATTCTGTTGTTTACCCCGCCACTTATGCTAGCTCTTTTGCTGATTGTAAGCTGGTATCTTAGTACAACTGCTGGCCACGTTTCGAGTCTCTTCTTACCGACTCCTGCCGATGTGCTCGCGCGTTTGGCAGATGGCCTCGGTTCTGGAATGTATCTCAGGGATGCCCTTGTTGTCACACTGCAAGAAAGCATTTTTGGCTTCTTACTTGCGGTTGCATTCGCGCTACCATTGGGGTACGGCATTGCAAAATCGCGCATTTTAGCCAGCACGATTTCGCCGTACCTGTCGGCGGGTCAGGCTATTCCCGCGCTCGTGATCGCGCCATTCCTGGTGCTCTGGTTAGGATATGGGTTAGTGCCTATCATGGTGATATGTATGCTGGTTGTGCTTTTCCCAATGGTGATAAACACAATTCTTGGTGTGCAGACTATTGACTCCGCTCTAACAGATGCAGCACGGGTTGAGGGAGCTGCTGGCTGGTCGCTATTGGCGCATATCGAGTTTCCACTTGCTCTCCCTTCATTACTTGCGGCAGTGCGCACAGGCTTAACGCTGTCGATTACGGGCGCGGTCGTGGGCGAGTTCGTCAGTGGTGGTACGGCTGGACTCGGAGCACTTGTTTTACAGGGACAGCACTCGTATGATACGCCGTTGATGTTTGCGGCAGTGATTGTGCTCGCGCTCCTGGCAGCATTGTACTATGGGACAAGCTGGCTACTCGTAAAACTCGCCGAAGTCATTTATTAAAGAGAACATTTCAAGAAAACGGAGAAATACCTCGATGCCTATTCGTCATCGTCTAGCAACTCTTGTGCCAATTTTTTCGGTAGTACTTGCACTTTTGCTTAGTGCATGTGGGAGCAGTAGTACAACTGGTGGGGGCAGTGCAACGACACAATCGACAAGCAAAAATATCTCAATTGGCCTGGGGTATATCGCTGATATTCAATTCGCGCCTTTCTATGTCGCTCAAAGCAAGGGATACTATAAAGCGGCTAGCCTGAATGTGACCTTCAATCAAGGTATCGTGCCTGATCTGATTGGCTCAATGATTGCCGGCAAAAGCAATTTTGTCTTCGCAGGTGGAGATGAGACATTGCAAGCACGTGATAAACATGTCAAGGCTATTGACGTGGCCACTCTTTTTCAGAAATATCCTGTCAGTTTGATCGTTCCCGCTAACTCTTCCATCAAGGCGTTAGCCGATCTCAAGGGACATACTATCGGTGTTCCCGGACCTTACGGTTCGACATACACTGGTTTGTTGGCCTTGCTCTATAGCGCGAAACTTTCGTTGTCGGATGTGAAAGTGCAGTCAATCGGCTTTACACAGGTGGCGGCTCTGGTAGGACACAAAGTAGATGCGGTGGTTGGCTATTCAAATAATGAGCCACTCCAATTGCGCGCGAAGGGCTTTGACGTACGTACTTTCGATGTGTCGAATTACCAGCCGCTTGTCTCGAATGGCATCGTGACGACGGAGGACACGTTTGCCAGTCAGCCGCAAATGGTGCGTGATTTCGTACAGGCAACGTTGAAGGGACTCAAAGATGTGATCGCGGACCCATCAAACGCAGTCACACTGTCCAAGCCATTCATTCCAGGCTTGAGCAATACTGAACAAGCCTTGAGCGTACTAAAGGCAACTATTCCCCTGTGGCAGAGCAATGGACAGTTGGGCAATAATGACAGTGCTACATGGTCATCAATGGAGAAATTCCTGGTGGCTCAAAAACTGATCGTAACTGGGCAGGATGTCGCTCAGGCGTACAGCAATAAAAGTGTAGTGTAGGCAGTGTCGCTAAACATAGAGGGTTTTACCTCTATGGTTTGGAACCACCATTTTGTTTATTTTTTCGGAGGGAAATACATTTCAAATTTTCTTTATTGTGACGCAGGCACATACATTTCAAAGTTGCTTGCTGTTACCGTTCCCCCTTGGTCTACAGCAATGCCAGTTGTCCCTGATTGATACTTAGCGTTGTAGGCACCAGCAAGTTTGTTGCCATTCGCGTAGAAGGTAAAATTATTTCCTGCCACTACAACAGCAAGTGTGACAAGAGCATGGCTATCCCCCAGAGTGCCACGTTTGAAGCGCGTAGGTTGCCCTGTATTGTTATCGTATACGTACGCGCCCCAGGTGCCATCGGGATGAACTAGGAAGGTATATGCGCCTAGTTGATTGCCAGGCTGATTACGAAAATAGATACCAAAGTCGGTATTAGAAGCATTATCCTGCTGAAATTGTGCCTGTACGACGTAGTCAGAAGGGTACGCCTGACCAGGAATCGCTGTAAGGAACGTTCCACCAAATTTCTGTGTTCCGTTAGTAATAACGCTTTTACCGCCCTGACACGCTATTTGCACGTTATTGTAGTTTTGCCATGTCCCGCCATTAGAGTCGCAGCCATTGCCAGGACTAACCGCCGCATATAATTGTGTACCAACCGGAATGGTAGCCGGTTGCGTTGGGGCCGCCGTTGGTTTTTGTGTTGGAGTTGGCACTACAGTTGGTTTTTGTGTGGGGGACGGTGTTGGAGTTGGTGCTTTTGTCGCTGTAGCCGTTGGCTCTGTAGTTGTTCCTGCTGTAGGTGTTCCACCTGCATTGCCCTGTTGATTTCTATTATTGAGTAGGACTCCTGCTGAAACGCCAGCAATGATCAGTACAAGCACAACGAGAATACCCAAAATGATGAGTAATGGTCGGTTATTTCTTGTAGGTGTTTGATAAGGAGTTATACCAGGAGGAGGCGTGTTATATGCTGGATATGCCTGACGTGGATAGTCGCCATATGCGTTTGCTGGATTGCTCTGGTTCCCGTAGGAATTTAGTGGATTGCCTTGATTGTAGTAAAGTGGCTCTTGCTGAGGAGATGATGTACTGTATTGTCTTTGTGTCGACTGTGCAACGGTAGGCTCCGCAGCAAAAGTGGAATTGTTCTGTATATCAACAACATAGGGAACATACGGTGCAGGTGCCTGATTGATAGCTCTACGAAAATCCTGAGCAAATGCACTTACCGATGGATAACGATCTTCACGCCTCTTCGCGGTAGCCTTTTGAATAACGGCGTCGACCGGAGCGGGAATTGCCGGATTAAGTTGATGAAGAGATGGCATTGCTTCTTGAATTTGCTTCGTAATGACGACAATTGGTGTCGTACCTCTAAAGGGAACGTGTCCACTGAGCATTTGAAAAAGAACAACGCCAAGTTCGTAAATGTCAGCTCGGTAATCGACCTGTTCTCCATTGATCATCTCTGGTGCCATATATTCAGGTGTGCCAATAATCATACCCGTGCTGGTTAAGCCTGAACCGCTAGAGGTTTCTTCCATGATGCGAGCAATGCCAAAATCAGCGAGAACGAGCCTTCCGTCTGCAGCTAGCAAGAAGTTGGCAGGCTTCAAGTCGCGATGTATAACGCCTTGTGCATGGGCGTAGTCAAGTGCTGATGCCGCCTGATCCAGATAGGTTGCGGTTTGCTCAAGTGGAAGTGCGCCCTGTCTTTGCAATATATCTTTCAGACTTCCACCGGTAAGATAGGGCATGACCAAGTATGCCAGATTATCCTGCTCACCGTATTCGTAGATTGGCATGATGTTGACGTGTTCAAGTTTTGCTACGACATCAGCTTCTCGACGAAAGCGCGCAAGAAATGCTTGATATACATCGCTACTCATAGCAGTATTTGGCAATAATACCTTTACCGCGACTCTACGCGCGGGTCGAGTTTGACGCGCGAGGTATACCGCACCCATGCCACCCTGTCCGACCAAATCTCCAAGGACACATGTACCGAGTGTTTTGCCTGTAAGGTCTCCTCTATTGCTAGCCATTGCTTTGCCAATTACCTCTTCTTTTAATAGTTCTTGTTATATGTAACAACGTCGCGCCTTAGCTTTTTATAACGTTCTCGCTCAGTTTTTGTGGCAATTGTGCTAGTCGTGTCGCAGCCTGTTGTAAGAGCGCGTCGCTTTTACAGAATGCGAAACGTATATAATTCCTCCCGATATGGGCATGCTCCCGACCATAAAATGTATCAGGCGGAATGCCTGCTATGCCGACCTCTTGTATCAGGTAGTGCGTGAATGCGAGTGATGAACCCTGAAAAATGTTGGAGAAGTTGGCCATGACAAAGTATGCACCCTCCGGGGCGACACATGAAAGTCCACCGCTTTCGAGTGCTGCAAGCATGAGTTGTCGCTTGCTCTCATACATCGTCTGAAAATCTTGATAGTATGTGTCGGGCAGGTTGAGTGCATATGCCATTGCTTCTTGTGACGGATAATGTACCGAGAAGGTTACAAACTGGTGCGCACGCATGACTCCCTCAATGAGAGGGGGTGTTCCATATACCCAGCCAATCTTCCAGCCGGTCGCACTAAACAATTTCCCAGCACTGCTAACCGTTACGGTACGCTCGAACATTCCAGGCAGCGTAGCGATAGGAATATGTTTCGCATTGCCGAACAGCAGGTGTTCATAAACTTCATCAGAAATAACCGTTACATCATGCTCAATGCATAATTCCGCAATTCCGCTCAGTTCTTGATAGGTAAAGACGCGCCCCGTAGGGTTATGTGGTGTATTCAGAAGAATGGCACGGGTCTTTGACGTAAATGCCTTGCGTAGTTCATCGACATCAAATGTCCATGTAGGAGGATGAAGAGGCACATACACAGGAATAGCGTTCGCCATGAGAATTCCTGGTACATAGGAGTCATAAAACGGCTCAATCACGATCACTTCATCGCCTGGATCAACCAGTCCCATCAGTGCCGCAAGAATGCCTTCGGTCGCGCCTGATGTAATAACAACGCCATCTGTTGGGGAGATATCCATGTTATAGAAACGTCCTGCATGATCGGCAACAGCTTTACGCAACGAAGGGCTACCGGGACCGGGAGCGTATTGATTATACTGCCCCGACTGTGCGGCTTGCGTGAGTTGTTGCACGATATCGGATGGCGTGTCAAAGTCGGGCTTTCCTTGTCCTAAATTAAGTGCATTATGGCGTTGGGCAAGCATATTGATTTCGGTAAACACGGT
>CAXTUE010000259.1:0-6897 GCA_964247355.1 uncultured Ktedonobacteraceae bacterium
ATATACTGCATAAAAACGAGAGCGAGACAGAAATAGAGAGTGAGTGCAATGATGTTAACAGACCTGATATATTTTGCCACCATCTACCTCATTATTCCAGCGGTCTATATCTGCATTCTAGGACCGTTTGAGACATTTATTCATGAGTTAGCACATGCGCTCACCAGCCGCATTTTAACAAAACAGCCGGTTCAGGTATATCTGGGCATTGTTCCACAAGACGACGAAGAATTCGATCCAGCTCTAAAACGTCCACGTACACTCACATTCGCTATCGCAGGAATGACATTTCATCTGAAGCCATTTAGTGGTCCAGTTGGGTTTGCCCACTGGGAACCCATTGACGAGCATGAATTGTGGACCTATCTCGCGGGTCCGTTAGCATCGCTGCTACTTACCATTATTTTCAGTATCACGACGTATTTCGCGCGCGCTCATGCTCACACATTCTCAATCTGGTACTATCTCAACGAGTTCGCCGCGATTGCCGCGTTTTTGCAATTTCTGTTCACCATCATTCCGATGCGCTACCCCTCGTGGTGGTGGAAATACGCGGGCTATCCCAGCGATGGCTATCAAGTGCTCCACATTCTCAGAAGTCGACAGCAAACGATGGTCATGCATAACAAATAAATCAATGAGTTAGAAATGCTCTCATGTGAGAGCATTTCTAACTCATTGATTTATTTGTTATAGGAAGTAATCCATTCTTTCAAGACCCTGACCAGTTCGTCTTGCTCCTCTATGAAGACCATATGTGAAGAATGCTCAAAAATATGTAGTTGCGCGTTAGGGATTGTGTGCGCCATCTCCTCTGCACCTGCCATCGGCGTAACCCAATCATAGCGACCTTGCAGAACAAGCGCGGGGACGTGAATGTCCTTCAAGTAGGGACGCAGATCATAGTCTTTACTCAGTGTGCCCATCATGTAGGTCGCGATATCCATATTAACGAAAGGATTGTTGAACAGGTCGCCAATATACTCTTGCTTAAAGCCTTGATGCCAGTAAAGCGGCATGACTTCTTGCTCAAAGCGTTTTAGCTCGGCCTCGGTTGCCTGGCCAGTCGATTCGCGGTAGGCGATTTCGCGCAGTTCTTTGCCACGTTCGCCACCCACAAGACGCTCCAGCGCATCCAGATCATAGCCACCAGTCCACGCGGGCGAGGTGTCGAAAAGCACAAGGCCAGAGGCAAATTCAGGGTAACGTTGGGCAATACTGAGCGCAACAAAGCCACCGAAGGATTGTCCAAGCACGATTGGATGCTCAATAGAGAGAGCCTGACATAACTGAACAATGTCGTCAGCCATGATGCCGAGCTGGTAGTACTCGTGAGTGTGTCGCTGCGAACGTCCATTGCCGCGTTGATCGACATACACAAGCTGAGCAACCTCGCTCACGGGATCGATCCAGGGACGGAGATAGCTATGATCAAAGCCAGGACCCCCGTGTAGGAGAATCATTGTTGGCTTTTGCTGAAAGCTCCTGGAAGCGTCAAGCCCACTTCCCACGACATCAAAATAAAGTTCAGTTCCATTGACATGCAGTTTCATGTGCGTCTCTTTCTGGTTAATTTACTATTTGCTTTTCAACCAGCATATCACGTGGAAACTGTTTTTGTCTTGCAACATAGTCGCGCCGCCTTTGTAAGCGCACCATACCAGCATCCTGGTGTACTTTTTGACGCAAACGAAGTAGCAGAACGGTACAAAGTAGCACCGCTTCCAGAGTTGCCGAACCTGAGAGGGCAAGTGGTATAGCAAGAATAGTAGAAGTACCATGCAGCACACGTAAAAGTAGGAGAATCAATCCTATGCGCGTAGCTAGCGCGAACGTATTTGTGAAAAGCGGTGTACGCGTATCCTTGAGCGCAAAGAAGCCGTTCACGATGAGTTCACCTGCAATAATGCCAGGAAGCCCGATAGCGTAGCCAATGACAGCAAGGTTTGTCAGCAATGATACGTGTGCAGTGAATGCCCCATGCTGAAAAAGTATGCGGATTGTCGGCTTGCCAAGTAGCCAGAGTACTACAGCGCAAGGAACGGCAAGCGCAATAGCTGCGCCCATAACCTTCAAGGTTGTCTGTCGCATACGTACATAGCGTCTTGCTGTTGCCTGAGTCGCGATATGTGGCAGGAGCGATAGTCCAATTGCTTGCGCCATCAATGCCTCGGGGAGTCCATAGAGCAACTGAGCATTGTGGATTGCACTCAAGCTAGCAGTATCAGGTAAATAAGAGACAAATGCGGTATCCACAATGAAACCTGTGGAGCCAATAGCTACCGCGAGTGCGTTCGGTCCGAGGAGTTTCATCACCTCCCATAAGCCAGGATCGCGTATATTCCAGACGAATGAGTAACGGAAACCCTGTTTGAGCAAGGCTGGTACCTGTACCACCCCTTGCAATACTGCCGCCACGAGAATGCCATATGTTGGGCCATAAATGCCAACACCAGGAACTATACGTGCTACCAGTAGACCAGCAATCAAGCCAATATTGTATACCGCTATAGAGAGTGCTGGCAGTAAAAATTGACGTTTGCCGTTTAACACCGCCGTGATTACAGAACCAAGCCCTAAAAGAAGCGGCTGTAGAAGAATAATACGTGTGAGGTTTGTGGTGAGAGCTTGCTCAGAAGGCGAATAGCCGGGGACGATTATTGTATTGACGAAAGTCGGGGCCAAAAATTCCGCGACAAGTATGAGCAGAGTAATGACGACAAGCAGCATATTGAAGACAAGGCTAGCCAGCCGCCATGCTTCTTGTTTCCCATGATCTTTCTCGTGTGAAAGAAAGACAGGAATGAAGGCATGCGTCAAGGCACCACCAGCAATAAGATTGAAAAGCGTCTCAGGCAAACGAGCGGCTGCATAGTAGGCATTTGCTTCTGAACCTGCGCCAAACATAGCATTAAAAATAATCTGTCTTACCACACCTAAGCCGCGTGACGCAAGCAGAGCCAACATCAGCAGCAGAGCTGCCTCTACAATGCTGAAACGGCGTATCGAAAAATCTCTTCCTGGAAGAAAGTTTTTTAGATTGAAACGAAACGTTCGTCCACCCCACACACTGCGCCGCTTTACAGGCCCTTGTGGAGACGAAGCAACGACAGATACTTCCAGCGGCAGTGGTGAAACATGTGTCTCTGCTATAGGAATTTGCTCTGACTCAGACGATCCGTGTAAAATGACATACCCTCCTTCCAGAAATGTAGAGTTGAAATTTCTTCGTACTATTATACCAGTACAAACTCTTTATGACGAATAAACGCGCGAAAAGTACTGTTCTTGTATAGGGCATTGGAGGCAAAGCAGGATAGTGTTTATGGCACAAAAAAGGCTGGCAAGGGGGACGCCAGCCTTTTATTAATAGTATTTTTCTATGCCTGAACGGTATATTTGGAACGGCGACGGCTGATCGAGCCACCCTTACGACCGGCAGCCTGTGCCTCTTCGCTGGTCCACTTATGTGCCGTGCCTAGAGCATGAGCGGCCTTGCCACCTTTGCTTGCAATCTCACGTTTCTTTTCAGCAGTCATTGAAGCAAAACCGCGTCCACGACCTTTTTGTGTCTGCATTATTTTTCTCCTCTCGCGTCTAGCAAATACGCTCTCTCTATTTTATTTTGAAGGTTTTTCTTGGTCCTGTCCTCGACAAACAGGTACCGGTGACTTCCACCGAACAAAGCATAACAGGTACTCAACCACAGTTCAAGTCATCCATAGAAAGTATAAGCTTTCTCTAAGGTAGCCTCAACCGTCTTTAAGGAAAAAGATGAGCTAATAGCATCATTTACGCTCATTTTTATTCTAAAATAGATGAGAACCTTTTGATTTCTTAGAGATAGATGAGATGGAAATTACAAGAAATAGACGTGGAAAGTTTTACTCTTCTTCTGGAAATGTAAAACAATTCTTGGTATAGCTAGATACTATTTGCCTGTGTCAGATTTTCGATGAGGAGAGTCATGTCGTCAACCGAAAAAGGCTTTTCGAGAAGCGAAACCTGGAGATGCTTCAACGCTTGAATGTCGCTGAATGTCGCGGCAGTGGTTAAAATAATTGGAAGGGTATGTAGTGCGGTATTCTGGCGTATCTGCTGTATCACTTCAGTGCCGGATATGTCGCCTCCCAGTCGCCAATCAATGATAAGCAAATCTATAGGAGACTGCGCCCTCTCTGTAAGAGGTGTCAATGCTCGCAGACATTCTGTCGCATTAGGATAATTTGTAACAGTGTACCCCTCATCCTTTAGTACCAGCAGAAGCATTTCCTGAATCGCTACATCGTCTTCTAGTAGTCCTACATGCATAGTTCAATCCCTCTACAAACATTTACGAATTTGTACATGTTCACTATAACAAACTGGACAATTTTTCGCAAGTGAGGCAGAATTCTGTAGATTTTGACAGAAATTTCTTTCACCAGAAGCTGTAGGGAGAGAGAATGAGACGCTTGTACCATTGCCCACGCTACTACGTACTGTGATCGAGCCGCCCATTGCTTCTACCAGCGTACGTGCAATGTAGAGACCGAGGCCGAGGCCCTGCTCTACATGTTCTCCTCGCTCAAAAGCACGAAATAGTGTGTCTTGCTGAAGTCGTGGAATACCAAGGCCCCAATCGCGCACGGTAATTGAAGCAAGCGAAGTAGAGTTACGCACACGTATCTCTATCAGTCCACCCTCAGGAGAATATTTTACCGCATTCTCAACAAGGTTCATAAGTACCTGTCGCACTCTCTCTGGATCGGCCCAGACGAGTTGTGACAATGTATCGAAGCGACAACGAAGCATGTGTTTCCCTGGCTGCTGTTGCTCACATCTATCTTGCACCACACAGAGAACTCGTTGACAGAGATACACAATATTGACCCATGTGCAATGTAGTGTACGTTGTCCACTTTGGATACGCGACACATCCAACAGGTCATTCACAAGCACCTCCATATGCTGGGTCTGGTCCATAATACTATCAAGATAGTGTTGCTGTAGTTCTGGCGTTATACCTGCATCTGTAGGACTATACGCCTGCAAGAGGCCCGCATAGCCCTTAATAGCGGTCAAAGGCATACGTAAATCATGCCCGACCAACGAGACGAGTGTCTGCTGATCCGGCAACGTCGGACTCGACTGCGCTTCTGGACACTCTCGCACAATTCCTGTTATAGCTTCAGCAAGAATATCTTCTACCTCACACACAATCGTTGGCACAACCTGCTCTAACAATAAACGTTCTCCCTGTAAAAATCGGTTGGGATGCGTGTCGCTACATACAAGCAGACCAAGCAGTCCGGCGGGACGCGCGAGTGGCAGAACAACAATACTTTGTATGTTTCCGTCCTGCATAAGCAGAGAAATGTCTTCAGTCTTCTCAGATGCTTTACAAAAAGAAAGTAAAGGATGAGACTCTTGAGAGGGAGGGGCAAGAGACAGAGTTACAGCAGTGCATTCGAGCACTGCACGAATGCGTTGTTCAATAGCGTGTAACGATGTTTGTATAGATGTCATTTCTCATCCCTCCCAACTAGAGCAAGTGTAAAATTCTTTTTTAGTATAGAGAGGGTTACAACAAGCGAGGGGAGATTGTTTTCTTCATCTTGTGGAGAAATGGAGGGGAAACCCTTGCGATCTCCTGATGGATGCAAACACAATTATGCAGATTAACGAGATAGAGCCAACGGACGCCCATATTAGCGGAAACTGCTCTTCTCCATCCACAAGACGGCGCATGGATAGCACTATTACTAATTCATCATGATTTTCAGAAGCGTGGCTATGGTTCTGAGGTGGCAACACTGTTAGAACATCACTTTTTCTCGTCACCTGAGGTTACTCAAATAGGTCTTGCTGTACTCGTGCAGAATACTCCTGCTCTCGCTTTTTGGGAAAAGAGGGGGTATGTACGTGGGAAACATACACGCGACCAACATGGTAGTAATGTGTACGAATTTAGTTTAACACGACCAACTACTTGACAACGTGTAATTAGCAAGCTAATATACTAATATGCTAGCAAATTAGCAGAACAGTAGGATTAGAATGATATAAGGGAGCGAACGATGAAAGAAGAAAAGCAGCAGTTCAATGTGTACCTTACTCCTGATACTGTCAAACGTATGAAGCATCGTTCGGTTGATGAGCAACTCTCGCTGTCCGATTTAGCAGAAAAGGTGTTTCTTGCTTATCTCTCGAACAATGTCGAGAATGCTTCCTCTAAGAGGATCGAGCAATCCGTGCTAGAGACAAACAAGCTGAGTTTACAACCAATGGTGCATGTGGAGGATATGAGCAAAGCACTAGACTTCTACAGTAAGCTTGGCGCAACGGTGCTTCATGGTAGTCGTGACGGCGATTACTCACTGCTCCGCATCGGCAATACTGAATTGGGTTTGCTGGCTCATCCCGCGAATCCAGAGCAAAACGAGGGTAAGGTCGAGTTAAGCTTTGAGTACAGCGACTCTTTAGAGGTGTTGGAGCAAAGGTTACGCAAAGCTGGTGTGACGATAGCGCGTTCCACAGGCGACGAAGGCTTCGGGTACCAGTTGCAGCTAGAGGACCCTGACGGCATGTTGGTGAAGATCAATCAGACTGATCCTGAACTGTATAAGTAAAGCAGTAGCTCAAAATAAGGAGGGCATCCTTCGAGGATGCCCAACAACCTAAAGAAACTATTGCATCACACTAAAACTTTTGGTTTTGGAATTTGTCTTCCTAAAGATTCGTTAGCCTCAATCCAAGCCTGAATAGCTTCTAGTCCATTTCTGACAGCTTCTTCGTGTGTATCTCCGTGTGTATGACAGCCTGGAAGTTCAGGGACATCAACAAGATATGCTTGATCTTCCTCACTCCATTGAATCACCATTGAATAGTGGTCATAGAGATGTTTTGTCATTTGTG
>CAXTUE010000260.1:0-6896 GCA_964247355.1 uncultured Ktedonobacteraceae bacterium
TTTCTCTTTAGTAGCGTACAAAAACGCTTTGGTGGACATTTTCGCTTCTTTGTGAGTGGTGGAGCGTATCTTCCTCCAAAGCTCGGACAACACTGGGAGAATATGGGGTTTCGAGTCATACAGGGCTACGGCGCGACCGAATGCGCCCCCATTATAGCCGCCACTCCTGCTCATGAGCATAATCTCGTTTCCGTCGGCAGAACTCTTCCAGATATCGAGGTGCGGATCGCGGATGATAAGGAAATACTCGTGCATGGCCCAAACGTAGCACTCGGCTACTGGAAAAATCCAGAAGCGACGGCATTTGCCTTTCAGGATGGCTGGTATCACACTGGCGATCTTGGCACACAGGACGAAAAAGGCAATCTTTACCTGAAGGGACGCAAAAAGAACTTGATTGTGCTTGCCAATGGTATGAATGTGTATCCAGAGGACATTGAGAACATCTTCATGACGATTCCAGGTGTCAAAGACGCCGTTGTGATTGGCCTGACCGAAGAGGATAAGGACCCACAGGTCCATGGTATTCTGCTTCTCAGCGACGCAAGTAAGGCCAAGAACATTGTGCAAACCGTGAACAAACAGCTTGCCTCTCATCAACAGGTGCGAGGGTTTACGGTCTGGCCCGATGAAGATTTTCCTCGCACACACACACTCAAGGTAAAGCGTCAGGACGTGCTGGCAAAGCTGCCTGAAATACGGAAAAAAACGAACGCAATGTAGAGACTCCAGGGTACCCGATGCCTTTATCGTTCCCCAAATGCGGCTCGGGGAATACCCCTCCCATATATGCTATCACGTATATGGGAGGGGTATTCCCCTTGCGGGTACCCTGGTTACGGGTAAGGAACATAAATTTATGCTCTATCTGGTAGCCACACCCATAGGTAATCTGCAAGATATTACGCTACGGGCACTCGACACTCTGCGACAGGTTGATATCGTGGCAAGCGAGGACACGAGGAAAACGGGCTTGTTGCTCAAACATTTCGATATCTCCAAGCCGCAAATAGCTTTTCATGAACACAATGAAGAACGCGCGGGCGACCGTATCGAGGAACTATTGCGCCAGGGACAATCGGTAGCGGTCGTGACTGATGCAGGTACACCAGGCATCGCCGATCCCGGCTTCACGCTTGTACGCAGGGCTATCGCGGCGAATATAGAAGTCACGATGATTCCCGGTCCAACGGCCTTGATTATGGCTCTTGTGCTCTCCGGTCTGCCCGTTCACAGCTTTACCTTTCGTGGCTTTCCGCCGCGTAAGTCGGTTGGCCGACGCAAATTTATGGAGATCGATAAAGAAGCACCACACACGCTCATCTTCTACGAAAGCCCCTATCGCCTCGAAGACTTTCTTGAGGATGCATTAGCCGTCTACGGCGACCGCCCCGCCGCCCTTGCCAATGATTTGACCAAGATGTTCGAGAAGGTCGAGCGCGGCACACTTTCAACATTGTTGTCGGCCACAAAACAAACAAAGCTCAAAGGCGAATTTATTATCGTTATCGCAGGAATCGGAAAAAATCAAATTTCAGAAGTGAACGAACTGTAGGGGTCTACATTCTATTACACCCTGCGAGTATATCACCACTGTTGGAAGGACAGACGCAACATTTCCGCATTCCTATATATGAAATCATGTGCTAGCGAGGGTGTGATAGAATGCAGACCCCTACAGGGTTTATATACCCATCACATCGACGAGTTCTTTTACCGCACTCGCCGATTTCTGGAGCAGCGAACGTTCTTCCTCGCTCAGTTCGATCTCGACAACCTGTTCGATGCCTTTCGCCCCTAGCTTTGCTGGAACGCCAACAAACAAATTGTGAATGCCATATTCGCCCGTGAGATACACAGCGCATGGCACGATCATCTTCTTGTCAAGCAGGATCGAATCGACCATTTGTAGTACAGAGGCCGAGGGCGCGAAATAGGCACTGCCGGTACCCAGCAATTTCACAATTTCAGCACCACCATCGCGAGTGCGCTGCACAATCTGCTCAATACGCTCTGCCGGTATCAGTTGCGCGATAGGTACGCCTGCAACGGTACACATGCGTGAGAGAGGCACCATTGTATCGCCATGCCCACCAAGCACATAGGCTTGCACATCACGCACCGAGGCTCCAACTTCCTGCGCGATAAACGTGCGGAAACGAGCCGTATCAAGCACACCAGCCATACCAATCACGCGCTCGCGTGGAAAGCCACTCACATGCAATGCCAGTTGTGCCATCGCGTCAAGTGGATTTGTGACGACGACCAGAATAGCATTTGGAGAATGTTTAGCAATCTGTTCCGTCACCTGCGTCACAATTTCCTGGTTTTTCTTGACCAGATCGTCGCGAGTCATGCCGGGTTTGCGTGGGAAACCAGAGGTAATGACGACGATATCAGAATTCGCGGTATCGGCATAGTCGTTCGTGCCTGTCACCAGCGAATCATAGCCAAGCACAGGACCCGCCTGTAACATATCTAACGCTTTTCCCTGCGGCATATTTGGCACAATATCGTACATGACTACATCCGCGTAGTCGCGTTCCGCCAATCGTTGGACAAGAGTGCTGCCCACAAAGCCAGCACCAACAACAGTTATCTTACTTCGCATTACGCATTTCCTTTCGAGTCACACAAAATACTCTCCGAGTATTGTATGCCCTGAAAGCAAAATAGCGCAACTAGCAGGCGATCTACATATAAAAAAGAGAAGGTAGGGACTGCATTCATCACGTCCGTTTCTGGCCTATTACATCGGCAAACGGACGTGATGAATGTGGTCCCTACCTCTGGCGTATCTACAGTATTTGGTTAAAACGCATTATCTGGCTTTACATGAGACCTTCAGTATCGGTAAAGAAACGTCGTACCTCATCCACGTCTGCCGTACAGAGCGGACAGACACGGAGATGCATTTGCACAGGCAACTGCTTTTCGCGTGGCAGCATATTTGTTGCATAGGCACTCAACGTCATGCTCTCTGGACACTGCTTGCGATAGAGTGCAAATAACAGTGCCTGATTTACCTTTTTATGATTCATAAGATCGTGTTGACAACGCTCGCATTGCTCTACATGCAACCGTACATCCTCTGGCAGGTCTTGTATCGTTGTATCTAAGACCAGCGTAAACACTTCTTCATTATTGAGGAACGATAGCGGATGTTGGCAGCTCATGAATAAGGTCCTCTAGGAATGACGTTCTCTATGTTATACGTTTGCAATATGTTTTGTTATACATACTACTATACCTCACAACTATGAGATACAGACTGGACGAAGTATAAAACAAAAAAGTTCCCAGCCATACTTAGTTGTTGGCTTGATGACGTGTCCGAAACCGTCTGACACGCATTAAGTTGGCACACGAATCTTCACACCAGCGCCGGGTTTGATTGGCACTCTCATCATAGTAAATCCAACGGCAATCGGGATTCTCGCATTGCTTAATACGAGTAATATCATGCTGCGCTAGTAGTTTTGCAAAAGAGACTGCAACTTCTCCTAACACTTGCTCCCATCCTCCCGTTAGCGAAACTTGTTGCAGATGCAGTTCTTTACCAGCTTTTGTCAACGCCAACTTTGAAGGAACTTTTTCGAGATAGCTATTTAGCAGTAGAACATCTTGCTCAGAAGGAGTCTGTTGCTGAGGCAATGCTTGAACAATATGTTGCATCAAAGTACGCAACGTATGAAAGGCATCTATCATAGGGCTGTCAGGCAAGGACTCAACCGAAAAATTCCAACGAGCAATCAACTGCTTCCACCATTCCGGCGAGAGCAGGCGATCCTCGTCCTTACCTGCACCACGATAATCGTGCCAATCACTATGTAAGATGTCGAAACAAAGCATGTCCACGAGTGTATTCCTCTAGGGCTATTTCAATACATATATGCACTTTTCCCTTTACATTGTACTTCACGTAACGGTATACTAACAAAAATGGGCGTTACAAAAGAAGGGGAAAAGAAATGGACAAAGCTACTTTTATCGAGGCTATTCGCTTTGGACGGAAAGAGAAAGGAGATTGCTAATCATGCCAGCTCTTACCAACATCTTTTTGCTGTTTACAGCTACTGTTTTGCTGTGTATCATTCCAGGTCCCGATATGCTATACATTCTCGCGTGTAGTACCACACAAGGTCGCGCTGCTGGTGTTATTTCCTGCGTTGGTATAGCAGTAGGCGGCCTGCTACAGACTTCAGCAGTTGCATTGGGACTCACAGGTCTCTTTCTCGTCGTACCCGTAGCTTACGATATCATCAAATATGTTGGTGCTGCCTATCTAGTGTACTTAGGCATTCGTGTAATCCTCAAGCGTGAAGAATTTGGAAAAAGTTCTTCCGGTGAGCAAACGAGTTTAACGCACACATTCTGGCAAGGCACGCTCACAACACTGCTTAACCCAAAGGTCGCGTTTTTCTATGTCGCGTTTCTACCTCAATTTGTCGATAAAGCGCAAGGGCATATCTCTATTCAATTACTGGTTCTTGGGCTTGTATTCAACATTACAGGGCTAGTAGTGGATGCAAGCATCGCATTACTCGCAAGTTTTCTCGGCACATGGCTTAAGAGCCATACAGGAGTTGCTAAGCTTATGGGTTGGCTAACAGGCTTCGTCTTTATTGGACTTGGCGTTCGTCTTGCGTTCTCACAGAAACAGTAAAGTTTGTACATAGTTCGACAATTAGAAAGAAATCGTTACGTTTGATTTCAAGGGCGGACTGCTAGGGGCAAGACGTACTTTGCCAATTGCATTAAGCGTCTGTGCCTACGGGCTTGTCTTTGGAGTATTGGCACAGCAAGCGCATCTAAGTATTCTCGAAGTGTTGCTCATGAGTGGACTTGTCTACGCAGGCTCGGCTCAACTGATTGTGCTGAGCCTGTGGACAATGCCGTTGCCAATAGCAGCAATCTTGCTTACCACGTTGATTGTCAATCTACGCAATGTGCTCTTGGGCGTGGCAATTAGTCCATGGTTTCTGCGTATCCCTCGTCTCAAAGCCTATACAACTGTCTTCTTTCTCGCCGACGAAAGCTGGGCCTTGACGATGGGCGAATTTAGTGCGGGAAAACGTAACGCTGCATTTTTACTTGGTAGCGGTCTCGTACTCCATACGGCATGGCTTGTATCAACAGTTATTGGCCGAATGCTCGGCGACATAGTACATGACCCCGCCCGTTTCGGACTTGACTTCGCCTTCACAGCCGTCTTTCTCTTCCTGCTTATAGGATTATGGAAAGGAAAATCGGACCTGCTTCCGTGGATCGTTGCGGCAACTGTAGCTGTCCTGGCCGCGCATTTCCTCCCCGGTAAGTGGTATATTCTGCTCGGCGGTCTAGCTGGCAGTATAGTAGGAGCAATACGCCATGCAGACTAGTCTACCTGCGCTTCTAGCTATTCTAGGTATGGCTCTCGTAACCTACCTGACACGTATAAGTGGCCTATGGCTCATGAGCCATGTTACGCTCTCCAAAAAGTTAAAAGCGTGGTTAGGGTATATTCCAAGTGCAGTCATTGTCTCGCTCGTTGCCCCCACAATATTTGGCACAGGCTTCGCCGAACTTGGAGCATCTCTAGCAACCGTGCTTGTCGCCATCCGCACACGCAATATCCTGCTGTCGATGATCGTCGGCGTTGGGGTTGTATGGGGATTGAGGATGTTGTAGGGACCGATTTATCACGTCCTGCTCGGCAATCGAAACGCCCACAAGGACGTGATAAATCGGTCTCTACAATTGTGTTCGTTTGACTGTTGCAAGCAGCGAACGTAATAACGCCTTGTTAGACTGTGCGGAGTTGTGTATACTTGCTAGCATAGCAATAAAAGATTTTGTGAGGCTAGTAGTAATATGACAACTCCCTCTCTATTTCAATCGGTATCCGATACGCCACCATTGGATGTCAGAAATACATATGATAAAGATAATATTGTCACGTTGCATCATGGCGATGCATACGCTTTTCTACAAACTATTCCAGACTGCGACATATCCCTGATTGTCACATCTCCTCCATACAACATCGGTAAAATTTACGAGCGCAAACAAGGCATCACTGCCTATCTTGAAGAGCAAGAAAAAGTCATTCACGAACTGGTGCGTGTCCTTGATGATAAAGGAAGCATCTGCTGACAAACAGGCAACTATGTTGACAACAGGGAAGTATTTCCCCTTGACATGTTCTACTATCCTATCTTTAAAAAGTACGGATTGAAACTTCG
The DNA here is from genome assembly GCA_964247355.1 of uncultured Ktedonobacteraceae bacterium. Taxonomy (GTDB): domain Bacteria; phylum Chloroflexota; class Ktedonobacteria; order Ktedonobacterales; family Ktedonobacteraceae; genus JBBQVS01. The sequence goes on from CAXTUE010000260.1 coordinate 6,225, forward strand.
CAACCGAATTATCTGGCGTTTCGATCATGGCTTACACGCTTCAAAAAGATTTTCAGGCAGGTATGAAACAATCCTATGGTTTACCAAAAGCGATACATATACCTTCAATCTCGATCCCGTGCGTGTCCCCTCTAAGTATCCTGGCAAGCTTCACTTTAAGGGTGCTAAACGAGGACAACCTTCCGGCAATCCACTAGGGAAAAATCCATCCGATGTCTGGAAATTTCTACGAGAAGAGTGGGAAAGCTGCGATTGGGATATCCCTAATGTAAAGTCTAACCATATCGAAAAAACTATCCATCCATGCCAATTTCCTGTAGAACTTGTCGAGCGCTGTGTCCTTGCTTTAACTAACGAGGAAGACCGGGTACTAGACCCTTATAGTGGTGTTAGCTCAACACTGCTTGCCGCACTTATGCATGACCGCAAAGCAGTTGGTGTTGAGAAAGAGGAAGAGTACATTCGTATCAGCAAAGAACGTGTAGAGCAATTAGCTCAAGGTACACTCAAAACACGTCCATTGGGGCAATCTGTTCATAAACCATCAGGACGCGAAAAAGTGGCACAAGTGCCGCTTGAGTGGCAAAAACAGAACAATGAAGAGACTAAGTTATGAAAATTGCTGGCTTGTACTCATTTAATAATGGGAAAGAAGCTATTACTAAACAGCAT
>CAXTUE010000261.1:0-6882 GCA_964247355.1 uncultured Ktedonobacteraceae bacterium
TGACCATAGCGTATTGCTCCCGTCGAAAGCTTGACAATCACTAGCATACTCCACCTGTCGGCAATTAAATCGCGTAAAGCACGCGATGGACAATTTGGGTCCCAAATATTGATGCTGATTTCGGTCATGCTCTGCTCCATAAGCACCATTTCTCCTCTTACTTTTTGGTAAGTATCTTTCCACAAAGTGCAGACTTGTGCAAACACTAACACTCACTTATAGTTAGTATATCACTCATAGAAAGTCTATGGTAGGAGTGTTACGGAAAGATTGAAAGAGCTTTTCAGAAAGGAAAAAGAATATGAATCTCATTCTTGGGGGAACTGGTCAGGTTGGACAACTCCTGGTAAAGCAGTTACAGGATACTCATGCACGTTTCCGAGTGTTAGTACATAGTGCGGCGTCCAGAGAAAAGATGGAGGCACAGGGCATTGCGACGGCTCTCGGTGATTATACTCAACCCGAACAGCTTCGACCTCTACTCAAAGACGTTGAGCGAGTCTTCTTGCTGACCCCAAGTAGTCCTATGCAGACACATTTGGAGCAAACAATTATTGATGCTGCCAAAGCTACAGGGGTAAGATATATCGTCAAGCTTTCAGTGTTGACTGCTGATAGTGAGCCAGAACGTGTATTGTTTCGCTGGCATGCTGATGCCGAAGCCTACTTGAAAGCTTCGGGCTTGCAGTACACCATTTTGCGCCTCAACACAATGATGCAGAATTTCGCACGTAGTGATCGTGCCACAATCACTGGACAAAGTGCTATATACGCCACATCGGGACAGAGCAAGATCAGTTTTATTGACGCATCGGATATTGCAGAGGTAGCGGTAAAAGCACTGACAACAAATTTCCTAATTGGGAAGACCTATGAGTTAACGGGGGCTGAAGCTTTCTCCTATCCAGAGATTGCAGCGAAGTTCTCGCAACTCCTTGAGAGACCCATTCAGTACGTGAATTTGTCGGACGAAGCTTGGCGAGGAGCATTGATTTCTGCTGGCGTTCCAGACTGGTATGCAGATGGTCTGATTGATCTGTACGATTTCAACCGTCAAGGAAAAGGAGCGGTCATTAGCGGGAGCATTGCCCAACTTCTCGGTAGACAATCCGCAACTCTTGATGACTACTTGCAAACAAACCGCGCAGTGTTCGCTCATTCATAACATCTGCTGTATCAAGAAGGAGGTAACTATGACAACACTTTCTGCTGAGCTTCGCTCCTTTCTTATGGAAGGAAATCATACTGGCAAAGTTGCTACGGTTCGCGCTGATGGCCGTCCACACATCGCTCCCATCTGGTTCGCTGTCGATGGCGATACTCTGGTCTTTCTGATAGGGGAAAAGTCGGTCAAGGCCAGCAATCTTCATCAGAACAATCGCATCGCATTTTGCGTAGACGATGAACGCCCGCCTTTCAGCTTTGCCATCATTGAAGGAGTCGTCACTCTCTCTGATAATCTGGACGAGATTAAACGCTGGGCGACTCTCCTAGGTGGCCGTTACATGGGACAAGATAATGCTGAAGCATATGGGCAACGTAACGGTGTTCCTGGACAACTAGTTGTTCGGGTTACTCCTATGCATATCGTCTTCCACAAAGATATCGCGAGCTAGACGCTACTCTTTTCTCAGGTGGCAACGTGGCGTCCTTTCTCACGCGACGTTGCTTCTTCCGCCTTTCAGGAAGGAAAGAGTACTTTCGCATAAAGCTTGACTCTCTGTCCATTAAGTGATACAATGACATCGTTCTAACAGTTTGCAAGACATGGGCTAGAGCACTGTCTCCGGTCCTCGACAAAGATGCTAAAGAGCTTTAAGCAATCCTCTATAGATTTACTCTCTCCTGCACAACATGTTGGCCTTATCAGCTAGCAGCATTGCTTCCGTATTTCTACGGTCTGCTCCTGGTACTCGCTGGCGGCATTGTGCCCTCAGCATTTTGTACCGCGCCCATCATTGGTGCATCCGGTACGTCTTACAAGAACACGCACCCTGCTTCGCTTTGTGCGCGGATCCGGTGAACCGATCCCTACCATATCGATACCTTCACCAGAGGCAGAAAGACGTACTAATTATGGAGCGCATTGACCGAAAGGACTTTTCGTGTCTTCTTTTAACGATTTTTCATTACAACAATCCACACGCACCGTGCTAGCTGATATGTCCATTACAGAGCCGACTCCTATTCAATCCGGGGCAATTCCAGCTCTGCTCGAAGGCAAAGACGTAGTTGGACAGGCACCAACAGGTTCAGGTAAAACACTCGCTTACGGCCTTCCACTGGTGGAAAGGCTCTCAAAAGAGCGTGTCGCACAGGCATTGATTCTTGTGCCAACGCGTGAACTGGCCGTGCAGGTCAACGAGGTAATCACCAAGTTTGCCAATAGCCGCAGACTTACCACTGCGCTACTCGTGGGTGGACGCGCCTACAAGCCGCAATTTTCAGCACTGCGCTACGGCTCACAGATTATCATTGGCACTCCTGGACGCGTGAAGGACCATCTCGATCAGGGTAGCCTCGTGTTAACCAAACTGCGTATGTGCATACTGGACGAGGCCGACCAGATGCTCGATAGCGGCTTCGCGCCGGATATCGAAGAGATTTTAGAAACCACGCCCGACACGCGGCAGATGGCCCTCTTCTCGGCAACCATGCCGGACTGGGTTGAGAAACTCAAGGCGAAGTTCCTCAAGAATCCAGTCAACGTGACCATCGCGCAACCAACTGGCGCGGAAATCACGATTGAGCAGATTGCGTATCAGGTGCCACAGGCAAAGAAAATAGTCGCGCTGTGTACGCTACTTAACGCTTCAGAGGGCGAAAGCAGCCTTGTCTTTGGCAGAACAAAATTCGGAGTCGAGAAGCTTGGAAAACAGCTTACCGATCTCGGCTTTACCGTCGGCACACTGCACGGCAACAAGAGCCAGCGCGCGCGTGAGGATGTGCTAGCAGCATTCCGTCAGGGTCGCATCCAAACGCTGCTCGCTACAAACGTTGCAGCACGTGGTCTGGACATCAAAAACATTTATCAAGTCATCAACTATGAGCTACCAGAGTCAAGCGAATTGTTCACGCACCGCATCGGACGTACAGGCCGCATGGGAAAACAGGGCAAGGCGATTACACTCCTGGCACCAGCCGAAGTCATCAAATGGCGGCGTATGGCACGTAGTCTCGGACAAGATGTTGTATTCCAGCACCTTGCGCTCAACGAGAATGTCATGACTGCACGACCAGTCGTACAGCCAGAGGTCGTGGAAGTGGTCGAAGTACAGGAGCGCAAGCCAGTTCGTGAGCAACGCATGGGACGCGAACAGCGACAACCTGGACGTAGCCAGGAACGCAACAATAGCAGATATGCACGACCAACGTATGAGCGGGATGCTAGACCTAGCACCGAGAGACGACGTCCGGAGCATGTTGCCAGCGACAAACCAGTACGCAAAGCTCCACGCTGGACAGAAGACTTTTTCTTTCCAGAAACCGAACATGCGAGCAGGCAAAGAGACGGCGAAAGAGAGTTTGGCAGACAGCCTCGCGCTGGCAGAATCTCACGTAACCGCAATGCTTCCTCGTTTCCAACGCAGGAACCACAGCGTCGAAGCAGTGGAAACGGGTCTAGAGGATCGGCACCAACGACAGGCCCACGCCGTGCAGCAGGTCCAAAGCGTTTTGCAAGCCGATAATGTAGTCAATTCGACCAGGGCGGGGGGCGCCGGGGGGGGCCCCCCCCCCACCCCCGGGGGGGGGGGGGGGGGGGGGGGCGGGCCGCGGGGCCGCCCGCCCTGGCTTTCGCCACAAACGCCTTTCGTCTCTTAAAGAAGATGTTCCCTAAAAAATGCAAGAGCATGCCAGCCCAATTCATTGCAAGATGTACTACCTTTTGTTTGAACCATCCATCGTAAATAATCCCATTTCTTATCTCAATCCACTCGGAATACTCCACACCACAACCGAATTGGTCGCTGCGTCTTGTGCTAGGATGCGTGTGCTGTCGGGCGACCAGTTTGGATAACTGTAGGCATAGTAATAGCCATTATGCGAGCTAATTCCACTAGAACCATCAGTTTTGGGAGCTTGCAGAGTTGCTACGGGAAAGCCGCGCTTCGTTGAGTAGAGAACTTTTCTTACAAACTCATAAGCGGTTGTAATCATGAATTGAGCACTGGGCGACCACGAGACAACCGTCTGGGACATCATGCCCGCCGTTTGCGTAGAACTGATTTGCTGCAAGGCCGTGAGCAAAGCGGCATCGCGTATTGGTAGCACGGGTAGGTTTTCCATATGAAAGGCGACCAGCGTTTTTTTGTCTGGTTTAGGGTGTCCCGGCGGCTCTAAGCGCGCGGCTAAGTAGGCACCATTGATAAGATAGCGACCATCGGGCGACCATGCAATAAAACCAACATTCCACACAAAGATACCTGGAGCAAATGTGGCTCCCCCGCCTTGATCCTGCTTAACCAGTATCACGCCTCCTGGTTGCCACACACTAAATGAGGGACTTCCGTTCATGCTGCCGATATCAGTGGTGCGTGAAGCTCCATGCATTTGCGGCACAAGTCTACCCTTATTATCCCAAGTGTAACCCTCAGCCACAGGAATACTGGAGCTAAAAACAAATGGGTCGTCATTCTCAAGCACAGGTGTCGGCAGCAGATTGCCCTGCTGAACATCCCACTCCTCATAGGAAGACGCACTCACTTGATAGGTCGGTTTGCCCTCTTGCTGCTGGAGCAGAATTCGCAAACTTTTGTGCTTTGTGTCGAAAAGCAGTATCCCCGTAAATTGCGCGCCACCAACCTCCGATTTGGTGTGTAGAGAAAAGAGTAACGCAAGGTGTATTTTATCAGGCGACCATGTAGCATTTTGATAGTAGAGAATCAAGCCATCGTGGATAGCCGGAAATTGGGCATAGAAGGTTTTTTTGATGAGTGCATCCGGTTGTATTTGCGCGATACGCTGCCCTGTACGGGCATCTTGTATGGTAGCCAGACCAATTGAGCTATCGGAATTGTACTCGCATCCTACAGAATAGCCAAGCAATGCAATTGAGGTGCTATCAGGAGACCATACCTCGTCGGTAATACACGAGAAGCCGTTTTGCGAAAGAGGAATAATTAGCGATGGCGAAATAGCCACAGGCTTTGGCAAATGTTCTTCCAGCAGAGGCTGCTGCTTTATAAGACGAGCCGCGATACCGTTACGAACAGTTGTGAGTAGGGACAGCGTGGTATGTAGATTCACAGAAATCACAAGACATACCAGTAGGATAGAACAAGTCGAGGCAAATGTGCGCCAACGTCTCCGCGTAAAAGACCGTTGCCAGCGCAAGACAGGTACCGACCAGGATGGGACACGCGCATTCTGCGTATCTTCATCTGACTGATTCAGTGTTTCTAAATCGACAATTTCAATATCGTCTTCCCAGTCGTCAAAGGCATCGCCACTTTTTATCTGTTCGTCGTCGCGCATTGCAATATTTCCAGTGTTAGTGAGAACGCGCTACGTCTTCCTGTTGTACTCGCCCGCCGATTTGTTGCCACGCCGCCTCGACACATTGCTTTAAGAGTAATACATTTGTCAAGGGGCCAACACCTCCGGGTGTTGGCGTTACAGCACTCGCAACCTCGCGTACCGAAGTTACATCGACATCACCAATGATACCACCTTCGGGCCGCGCATTGATGCCAACATCAATCACAACCGCGCCGGGACGAACCATATCGGCACTCACCATCATTGCACGTCCGACTGCAGCTATTAGTACGTCTGCCTCTCGTGTAAAGGTGACAAGGTTTGGCGTACGCGAATGACAGACCGTCACCGTCGCATTCTTCTGCAGCAACATCATGGTCAAAGGCTTGCCGACGACATTGCTACGTCCCAGGATGACAACGCGTTTGCCGTCGAGCGGTGTCTGCGTGCGTTCGAGAATCTCCATGACGGCGGCAGCAGTCGAAGGGAGAAAGCTAGGCAGACCGAGAAAAAGATTGCCCGCGCTACGTGGGCTGATACCATCAATATCTTTTTCGGATGACAACGTGTCGGCCACCATCTTCTGCGAGAGGTGAGCAGGAAGCGGCATTTGCACGATAACACCATGAATCTGCGGGTCGCTATTCAAGTGCAACAGCAAAGAGCGGAGTTCGTCGGGCGAGGTCAGAGCCGGTAATTGCTCCAGGCGTGCCTTGACGCCGATCTCGTCCGCGATACGCACAATAGCCTTTGAATAGACGCCCGATGCGGCATCGCCCCCAACAAGCACAATTGCCAGACCAGGAGCAATACCGTGCAGTTCTGTATAGTGTTGTACATCATCTTTCAGTTCCGCACGGATGGCCTGTCCCATCGCGCGCCCATCAATGAGTGTAGCGGTCATTCTTTCTCTCCCACCACCGTAATCACCTGCTGGCTATGTGCCGCAATCGTGTCCAGTGCTCTATTAAGGCGATCACTGAGCGCGTCAACGAGCGCAAGGTCTTTCATATGTAATAAGTTTGTACGCACCATCCATGATGCACCCGTGCCTGCGCCGGAGGCCAGCATAGTTCCTGTAGCGATATCGCTCAACACGGTTTTGTTGCCGATTTCGGCAATACGCTCACAGTGACGCAACAATTCAGCCGCTCGTTCGGCTATTTCTAATGGTACAAGTGCGGCATCATGGAGTCGCGTCTGAATTGCTTGTGTGCGCGCCGCCTTCTCTTCGTCGGTCGTCCTGGGCATCGTGTAACATGCCGAAAGCTTTCCATATACGTCTATGTCTTCCTGCGATAGTTGCAGGAAACGGGCGCGTAGCAGTTCCGTTTTCTCAACCAGCGACTCTACCTCCTGCTGTACGTCCTCATATCCTGCTTTACCAAGAGTGAGACGTGCCAC
>CAXTUE010000262.1:0-6856 GCA_964247355.1 uncultured Ktedonobacteraceae bacterium
GTTGTCACTTCAGCACCGGAGCCGGTGCATCAGCCAGTGCAACAGCATGCGGTACCAGTACAGGCAGAGCCAGACTATGCGACACAACAGCCCGACACCTCATTCGACGCGACACAGGTTGCACCAGTGGATACACAGAGCGCGGCACCCGCAGGTATGCAGGCCCGCTTGATCGTGGAGGCCGACAACCAGGAATTTGATATAAGCGGCAAAGACAACATCGTCATTGGTCGCGAGGATGCCGTCAGCAACATCTATCCAGATGTGGACCTGACAGCACACGGCGGCGAAGATGGCGGTGTGTCACGTTTGCACGCGCATATCTTTGTCGAGAACGGCCAGTACATGCTGGAAGACGAGAACAGCACAAACTTCACCTTCTTGAATCGCCAGCGTCTCGCGGCAAAGACACCTACTCAGCTTCATGACAACGACGAGGTACGTCTTGGTCGTGTACTGCTACGCTTCAAAACAGCATAAATCCTTAGGAAGAATTCCAGAATGCACGCACCTGTACAAGCCATATGGCTTGTACAGGTGCGTGCATTCTGGAATTCTTCCCAAAAAGTTTGACAGCATTGACGGAAACCGTTATAATCTACGGGATATCTTTATGTAGAGGAGAGCAAACGGCACATGAAACGTACATGGCAACCGAAGCGCATTCCGCGCTTACGCGAACACGGCTTTTTGAAGCGCATGTCGTCCCGCAATGGGCGACGTGTCATCAAGGCCCGTCGCGCCAAAGGGCGCTGGAGCCTGACCGTCTAACGGTATTGTGGCACTGCAACGGGCGTTACGCCTACGAAAAAATAGCGACTTCCAACGAGTGAGGCAGCAGGGACGCAGCATAACGTCCCGGCTGCTTATACTTGCGTGGATGCCAACACAGGAAACAGGAGTACGTATTGGCTTTGTGGTCAGCAAACGTATCTCCAAACACGCGGTTATTCGTAATTACAAGAAGAGATTGCTCAGCGAGGCAATTGGGCCTTCATTAGATAAACTTTCTGGCGGCTGGGACGTAGTAATTAGTGCAAGGCACAATATTCTTGATGCCGATCTTAACATGATCACTCATGACATTACTACATTGCTGCGTCGAGCGAAACTACTTGGCTCTGTCGAGATACAGGGTTAAAGAGGACGTGATGAATGCGTTGTAATGAACTACTATGGATATGCTGGAGGTAGGGACGGTATTTATCACGTCCGTCTTTAGTCTTTCACACCGGTAAACGGACGTGATGAATGCGGTCCCTACGGCATCCAAAATAGCTTGTGAAACACCATCATCGGTTCCTACAAGAGGCGCAGTATACAGAGGCGGACAGTGAAATACATAGCAATGTTTCTCATTCGGATTTATCAGCGCACGCTGTCGGTGGTCCTGCCCTCATCGTGTCGATTTACACCCTCATGTTCGCATTATGGATATGAGGCAATTGAACGTTTTGGATTTTTCCGTGGTGGCTGGATGACGGTGCGGCGCATAGGTCGTTGTCAACCATTTTATCACGGGGATCTCTACGATCCCGTCCCAGAACGCCTGGGTAACTAGATCGAGGAAGGCAGGAAAGCACTCGTGGGCGAGATAGGGTACTTATTCAATCTCATTTTTACATTTCCAATTCTCAATGGCCTTTTACTGTTATACAGGCTATTTGGCGACTTTGGTCTCTCGATTATTGTCCTAACCATTATCATCAAACTCATTTTGTTCCCATTGACGCTCCAGCAACTTAAGTCAATGAAGGCAACGCAGGCTCTGCAACCACAGATGGCGGAACTCAGAAAGAAGTACGCCAAGGACCAGCAAGCACAGGCGTTAGCGACACAAGCGCTTTATAAAGAGTACGGTGTCAATCCGGTCGCAGGCTGTTTGCCATTATTAGTGCAACTTCCAGTTTTGTATGGCTTGTTCAACGCATTTAATAGTGTGCTTCGGTACGAGGGTAAAAATCCATTACAACATATTAATAGTCTAATTTACCCATTTCTACCACATTTCGCGAGTATGCCAAACCTGGACTTGAACTGGTTTACATTTCTCAATCCCCACTGGCACTTCGCGTTGAGTCAGCCGGACCCAACACACGTACTGCCTATTCTAGCAGGTTTGGCAACATTTGTGCAGTTGCGCATGTCGCAGCCGAAGACAACCAATACGGCAGCCACCAATGACCCAACTCAGCAGTCTATGAAGACCATGCAGTATATCATGCCTCTGGTTACGGTCTTCTTTGGCTGGACGTTTGCCGCCGGTCTCGCGCTCTACTGGACGATTTCCTCCATCTTCCAGGCTGTACAGCAGTACTTTGTCACAGGTTGGGGTGGACTTATCACAACGCCAAATCTGGTGAGTAAAGCTTCTACCCCTACGACGCAACGTGATTTTGCAAAAGAGAAGCCGGACAGCATCTCTTTTCTTGGGCAGAAGATTCAATTAAACGGTGCGGCTGCCAACGGTGGCCGTGTAAATGGTTCAGAAAAAGGCGTTGTCGAGGGCAGTATCGAAGAGAGCGATGGCCCGATAGGGAGCCAACTGCGCACAACACCGGCACGACGAAAACCATCGTCGGCGCGTCGTAGGAGCAGCAACAACAACATTCAGAAGAGAAATGCTTCGCGTCGCTAGCGTTGCGTATGATAGACATTGACAATAGAATGCCATAATGTGGTATTTTATTGTCAATGTTTATCAGAATAAATGTATAGAGGGAGGCATGAAAGCCGTGGAAAGCATAGAGGCTAGTGGTAAGAGTGTTGACGAGGCGGTGCAACAGGCATTGACGCGTCTGGGCAGACGGCGGGAAGATGTCGATATTCTTGTGCTACAGGAGCCGAGCCGTGGCACATTTGGTCTGGGCAGTAAAGAGGCGCGGGTACGAGTAAGTACGCGCGATATTTTATTTGCTGCCCGTCCTCCAGTCAGTGGTGCAGTGATTACGCCCGAAATGGCCGATGCTATTCTCGGTGTCGACGAAGCAGAAGTTGTTGAGGATGAAGCGGAACTCTACGAAGAGGATGAAGAGGGCGAATTCGAGGATGAAGAGCTTGACGAGGACGAGGAATTCGAGGAGGACGGGGAGGACGAAGAGTTCGAGGACGAAGAGCTAACACCATTTATTGAAGCATCCGAACCACTTCCAACTATTTCTGAATCTGCTAATATAAGTGTTGCCGAGGGTGAAATGCAAGAGGTGGAGACACCTTCACGCGAGGACGTTGAGATCACCGTTGATGTACTACAACATATTTTACGTTACATGAACATTCATGCAACGGTACAGGTACGCTCAACAAATCCACTAGCCCTGAACATTCACGGCATCAACGAAAATCTCGGCCTGCTGATTGGGCGTCGCGGAGAAAAACTGGCCTCGCTACAATTGCTTGTCAGCTTGATCGTCGGTCATCGCACAAAGCATCGCATGCGTATCACGATTGACGCGGAGAACTATCGCGAGCGACGCGAAGAAAATCTGCGCTCGCTGGCGTTGCGTGTGGCGCAGCAAGTACGCAACTATCGTCGCTCGATAGCACTGGAAGCTATGCCCCCCAACGAACGACGAATCGTACACATAGCCCTGGCGGATAGTAAGGATATAAGCACGGAAAGTATTGGCGAAGGCGAGGAGCGGCGCGTCGTTATTTCGCTTAAACGCATTGGAAGATAGCATGGCAGACCTGCAGAATGGTGGAGATGCTCAAGAACAAGCATCTCCACCATTTTCATTACAATTCCTCACACTTGGACATGTGACACGTGACTTGCGATCCGATGACACATTTTCGCTTGGTGGCACCGTCACATTTGCCGCCCTCACCGCCTATAGTTTGGGATTAGAGGCAGGCATTGTTAGTTGTGCCTCACCCGATGTACTACCAACGCTCTCTTCCACACTCCCTAATATAGCTCTTTCGATTCGCCCGACTCAAGAGACGACAACGTTTGTCAATTCGTACACACACGGATTTCGTACACAATACCTACGAGCAAGGGCTGCTGATCTGCAGATAATGGATGTGCCTGTATCATGGCAAACTACACCGATTGTGTTAATAGGACCACTGGCACAGGAAATTTCGCCTGAGCTTGTAGCACTCTTTAAGCGTCGGTCTGGCGCTATTATTGCCGCGACACCACAGGGCTGGTTACGGCGTTGGGACACTGAAGGACGGGTATGGGCTGCGTCGTGGCAGATGGCCCAGGAGATACTGCCGTTGCTCGATGTGTTAATTCTAAGCCATGATGACCTTTTACCCTTTGCCCGTGGAAATCGTCAGGAGGCCGACGCCATGCTTTCCGAGTGGAGCATGTCTGTCCCATTGCTTGTAGCGACCGATGGTCAGCATGGCGCGACGCTTTTTCGACACGGTGTTGTACAGCACTTTCCGGCTTATGTTACACAAGAGTTGGATCCTACGGGAGCCGGGGATGTGTTCGCGGCAGCGTTTCTGACCGCGCTCTATAGACATGAAAGTCCTGAACAGGCCGTGGACTTCGCGAACTGTGTCGCATCATTTTCGATAGAGCAAGAAGGTGTGTTGGGTATCCCAACGATGGAGGAAGTGGAGGGAAGGATAAGGAATATCTAGCTACGAAGCCATTGCTCAAATAATTTTATATATGCTTCATACCATGCCGGACCATTATCATGCCATATTTGGATGTCCAGTAACATCGTAAGGAGTTTCTGAATATCTACGGTTGTTATTTGATGCGTCCTCATATAACGTAACAACGCGAGTACATGTTGTGTTTCTAAAGCGATAATAGGTGTGGGAATAGACTTTTTGAAATCCGTCCAATACCGTGCTTTATGAAAGGCATCGACGGTATTAGGATCAAGTTTGTTCGCAATAAAGAGACCATAGACAGGCATTTGATCATTTTGCTGCATTACTTTAAAAACGTGACGTGTAACGGGTTCACCTTCCATTGCAAATTGCCTACTACCAGTTGCTAAGGTCACCTCGCAAACAAGCTTGTAGCTATCATAAGTGAACGTGAGATCGGCAGAGCCACCTTGCGCGTGATGCACTGGATTAATGTCTTCATCCACTTTGAAGCCACGTGTACTACTAACAGGTCCCACGAGACTATTTATCGCGAGAAAGAGTCGCCAAATCGCCCACTCAAAAAATGCTGGTGCATAGAGTTGTTTTCCAATGAGTGTGTTGTCTTGAATATCTTCTAAGAGTTGCTCAATTTCATCAAGTGCTTCTGGCAAACGCTGCGCGTGGTAAAATTGGATTTCTCGGATTTGTCGTAACTTGTCTCTTAGTCGAATTTCATACGCTTGCAGGTCTGGTAAGGTCTCCCACAAAGGTGGCACTGGTAGGTCAACAGACTCCCCTAGACTACTTGCAAGTTCGACAAGCTGTGTCTGTAGCTTAATCGTTTCGCTCTTTACAAATAAAAGGTTATCTGTCGGTAAGGAAGGTAATTCAGGATTATAGAAGTGCTGTAGATACTCACTATCGGAAAAGAGGGTTGAACCGTCTGCGAGGAGTGTTTCTACAAATGGAAGCCGCGCCTCTGAAATAGCAAGTTTGTTTCCTCTAAGTGTAAGTAGTCCTGTCATAAGCGCATAGCGGCTGTTGCTATCAGCGTAGTCTTCCAGTGTATTTTGCTGTAGTGCTAGTTGCTCAGTTGCATCTTTTAATTGGCTCTTCGCGAAAGCGGTTTTAGCAACTCTTCCAGTAAGGTGCCCATATGCGGTGCGAAACTTCTGAATATTGGAAAAGGCTGCCTGAATGATAGCTTCATCCTCTTCGTCAAGCACAGTAATTACATATAAGCCAATTTCAGGAAGAGTTAGACCAACAAGACCTGTATCATGAGCGTGTTTTAGAAAACGCAGAAGAAGTCGAAAAGGGCGAAGATGAAAGCCTTGCGTTCCCGCCTTCTCTAAGGGAGAGGCTATCTGATATTTTAGTAGCTGACGTAGAAAAATTATTTCTTCAATTTCTGGATGGTCGATAAGTAACTGGCCAACAGGAGTAACATTCCAGGGTTGTCCCTTTGACCAGTCTGTGACAAAACCCAGTTGCTTAAAGGCACTAGCAAACTTTCGTCCACCATCGTCTCCTGTTATACGTTTAGAGTTGACTAAGCCTGCCTCAATCATCGCAACCTGAAACTCGATCTGTTCGTCCTTTTTAAAAGGTCTCCCACTCATTTTAGCGATAAACAACGTAAGAGCTTCACGAAGTCTTTGTGGATTGCGTGCTGTTGTATTGCCCATATTCCAGACGCGCATTCTCTGTCAATCCGTTCTATCTTCCCACGAAGAGATACTCTTTTACTCCGTTTTGGTTATCGTTTACTTTGTGGTGATGCGTACCGAACGAGTAGCGATGATCACATTCATACACCGTGACATTTCGCTTGTAATACAAAAGCATTGCAAAAAGCTCCTCCTTTGAAGGGATGCCATTGGAGGAATATGATATCACAATGATTGAATCTTGAAATTGCGTGAAAAGTCTGTGAAATGCGTCATATATTGTCTTTTTTGTGTCAAAAGGACTGGTTAGACGGCGAAACTTCTTTGTTTTTGTATGTTCGAGAAGTTCGACACCTTGCCAATAACGCGTCAAGCCTTCGACAAAATGATAACGGCGTGAATAGTCATTATCACTATGCGGAGAGACATATGGCGGATCAATATAAACCAGATCGTAGCGCGGCTGTTCTGGCAGTAAGAACACATCACTATTAAACGCTCTATTTTGCTGTCCATTATCGAAGATCGCGTTATTGAAGACTGTCACAGCATTACGAAAATGCTGCTCTAACGAAATTTGTAAATCACGCCGTCCATCTTCGTAGCGTACACCTGTGTAC
>CAXTUE010000263.1:0-6856 GCA_964247355.1 uncultured Ktedonobacteraceae bacterium
GTTCAGATTAACATACAACTGTATTCCTTTTCAAGAGATGATGGTTTCTAATAGTTTAATCGAGTCTAAAAGAATAATAGTAAATTCGTCATACTTGTCAAAGCGCGCTGCTATACTATTTACTCTTGTCGTTTTTTCGGGAATACTTGAAGCAATAAAGAGGCATTTACGAGCATTTCTTACATCTATTTGCACTCTTTCTAACGTTTCGGAAATCTCTTCGGAACGAGGATCATTTAGTAATATATCAATTCCTCTAATAATATCGCTCAATTCTCTTTCTAAGAAATCTATAGTGCTAGATGTAATCTTTAGCTGGCTCTTCTCATGCAAAATTAGGTTCCGCATACTCATAAGACCAGTTCTGTATTCCTCTAAAACTGATATACTTGAGTTATTAAAATCATCTGGTTGATTGTATGCGAGACATGATAAATTCATATACGCCTACTTTTAACGAAGTTTCCATCTTTGATACACGGGAATCTGTGTTTCTATCGTGTGCCATTATACAAGATATAGCTTTAACACTCAACACTACACTCTCACAAGAATAAACAGTTTTACTTAAATTGTTTGAGGCTTTCGAGAAGATTTCTAAATGTTGTTAGTGCATCACCACGAAGTTTATTCAAGTCTCGTTGTTGAGGAGGTTTTCTAGCAACATGAAGATTACCAAACGCCTGTAGACTCGTAAGGAGTTGACTAATTTGGCTTTGGATTTCAAGAAGTCTTACTCTATCAAGGAGCTTTAGCATTGAGGGGTTGCTTGATAGCGGCTCTATATGCCTCTGTAACTCAAGCAACATATTCTTAGCACGGTTGGAGTGACTGAACGAAATGTTGTTCCCTGCCTCAAAGAGAGAGGAAAAAGTTTCAACCTTCTTATAATACTGAGGTAGTTTAGCAAGAAATTCGTCAAGAAGATTGCTAGGTTGGTCTTGAGCCGAAGGATTGATGTTCTGAAGCTCTTTAGAAAGAGTAGGAAGAGGGATAGTATCATGCGCCTGTTGAGGCTCAACGTACCATTTTGCGAGCAGTTCAAAAGCGAAGGCACTTGCGTGTCTTGAAGCCAAGTCCTGAAAGTTGTTGGCATCGGCTTCACGTTTACCATCAATAAGATCAGAAATGCTACGAATGATAAGGGCATCTATATGAGAATAAGCTCTTACAGCACGAAGAAAGCCATGTCCCTCCATCTCTACCGCCACCGCATCACTATAATGCAAGCGTAAGAGATTCCACGCTACCGAGTCTGTTGATGCAATGACCTGATCACCGGAAGCAATAGGCGCAATGATAGCTTTAGGGAGAAAGCCGAGGTCGGATGCTTGTCCTTGAATTCTCTCTAACCAGTCGGACTTTCTAGCCTCTGCTCTTGCTCTATGTTCCATACGAAAAGTTGGAATGCTGAAGTCTGGTCGTGGGTCAAACGTTGTTTCTACTTTTCCATACGCATAGCCATACACCTTCGATGCGGCAACAACGTCACCGATTTTCACATCTTTCAGACCTCCTGCCACTCCAACAAAGAGCATTAGAGCAGGCTGAAAGTGGTTAATTGCTCTCTCGGCGGCCACAGCAGTACTTGCATTACCAAGTCCTACCTCTACTATGCCGACATTCCACACCCCTCCTTTGTAGGAGAAATACCCACGTTCATAAATCGTTCCGGTCACATGAACATCCTCATGAACATCGGTAAGATGCATTCGTACGGCCTGGTACTCAACAGGAATAGCGGTGAGTATAACTGCTGTATGACTGTTTGATGACCCATGTAGCATAGTGGCTCCCTTCTCATAGATGAGTTAGCAAACCAACAAAAAGAGTAATTCCCTCAAAAGTAGAACATTTTTGCTATTAGTCCCTTCTTCACTACTACATATAATAATCAGACGGTGGCGTTTAATAATACTAAAAAAAGAGTACACCATAAACGGGCACTCTTTCAACTTTTTAGGAGGTACAATTGTACATCTACAGATATTGTATATGAAAAATTATGCAGTGCCTTCTTCGTCTATTATGCAACCTCCGCATGACAGTGTATTTGTGGTAGTTGAGCTACACGTTTATAGGCATGGTGTAGCAACGCGACCTGCCGGGCACGTTGCTTGACATTTTCTGGAGTTGTCCGTTGGTAGTCTTGTAATTGGATACCAGCATGCAGAAAGGCTTTTTGCAGGGCGGTTGGTTGCTCTTCAAACGACATACGGTTGGCTAAGTCGACAAGCAGTGCCTCTCGTTGTTTGTTTGGAAATTGGGCAACTTCTTGCGCGAGTTGCATGAATAGTGCCTCTTGATACACTTGCTCCGTTGCCTCTTCTGATAGGTCAAGTACGTTTTGCATTTGCACACTATCCAGTACTAGCTCCGCAGACAAGCTCTCCTGGGCAGATGCGTGAATGAGACGTTTATCGCGTCGACGCAGGTCTCGACAATAGTTGCGGGCGATTACTACAATCATATGTTCCACACTGGAAACGGGTGCTTCCTGGCCTAGCTCGGCTCTTTGTATACGCTCTAGTACACGACGCATCGCCTCTTGCACAATGTCGTCTACAATATCGTTTTCCTGCCCACACCAGGAGGGAACGCGGAAGGCATAGACCTGCCGCTTAATCAATGAGTAGAGTAGTGTATACAGTGTGTGCCAGGATATTTCGTTGATGGTCTGTAGTGATGACATGTCCAACATATTTTTATTGCTATCTGCGTTGTGCGTCATATGTGTACTCCTACTGCTTAGGTATTGCGAGAAGACTTGCACTTCCACTTTCCTGCTGTTAGACTATAAAACATGGCTTCTCTTGCTGTAAAAATTGAGTCGGACAAGAGTGGATTGTGGCTTTTCTCGCTCTTTAAGCATAGCTTGAGGAAAAGGAAGTGAAAACCGCGTTCACAGGACATTTGTAGGACATTACCTGTATCTTTCGTCTTCTTGCACATAAAGGCGGTCAACATGAAAGCGAGTTTGCCTTTTCCTCAACAGGTAAAGTATGAACGTGAGCAACGTGGTTGGACGCAGGCGGAACTTGCAACGCGTGTGGGTACAGATACAAAAACGATCAATCGTTGGGAAAGTGGAAAATCGCTGCCACGTCTCTATCATCGGCAGAAGCTCATTGAACTCTTCAAGAAGAGCATGGACGAGTTAGGATTGCAAGGAGAGCATACCGCAAGCACTCTACATCAAGAGGATTGGGGCGAGGCACCGCTTGTCGAGGCTATTTCTGGACGCATCAAGGAATTTCATCAACTGAAACAATGGATAGTTGAAGACTCCTGTCGCATCGTGTCTGTTGTAGGACTTGGCGGTATGGGCAAGACAACACTTGCTGCGTATCTCGCCAGACAGGTACAGCACAATTTTGACGCCATCTTCTGGCGGTCAGTCCAACACGCTCCACCTCTGGAACATATACTGAAGCAAGCACTCCAATTCTTTTCTCCGCAAAAACAGAATGATATTCCGCTATCGCTGGATGATGCAATTTCTCTGCTCATTCGTTACTTACAAGATTCCCATTGCCTCTTTATTCTCGATAATTTTGAGGCACTGCTTCAACCTGGACAGCATGTAGGTCATTATCGCGAGGGCTACGAAAGTTACGGTGTGCTGCTACAACGTCTTGGAGAGGCGCAGCATACGAGTTGTTTGTTGCTGACCAGTCGAGAGAAGCCGAGAGAGATTGCACGTATGGAGGGGCCAACAAAAGTAGTGCGCACACTTCTTCTATCTGGAATAGAACAAAATGCAGGGCGCGCCCTGCTCGCCGGGAAAGGTGTGCATGGCTCGGATACACAATGGAAACAATTGGTTGCATTATACGGTGGCAATCCACTGGCGCTTAAACTGGTCTCTGAGTACATCGAAGGCATATTTGGCGGCAATATTGCCCTATTTTTAGCGGAGCAAGAAACTATCTTCGGCGATGTCAACGAGCTTTTGGAGCAACAATTTCGGCGTCTCGCGCCTCACGAGCAAGAGATATTGTTCTGGTTAGCGATTGAGCGAGAGGCAATAGCACTGGAACACTTGCACGAGAATTTTGCACGTCCCATAGCACGAGGAGCGTTACTCGAAGCACTGCATTCTTTGCAGCGTCGATCTTTACTTGAAACACGGGGACCAGCGCAATTCACGCTGCAACCCGTTATCATGGAATTTGTTACAGATACACTGGTAGGGCAAGCGTGCGAGGAGTTCCAAACTTCAGCAATACCATCATGGACAAATTATGCCTTTATGAAGGCGGTAGCACCAAACTATATACGAGAGAACCAACTGCGCTTGATCCTTGCTCCTATTGCCGAATATCTACTAACACTGCATACAAGGGAGAGCCTTTTTGAAGAGCTACAACAGAAAGTCGTGGCGTCCAGAGAGAGACCCATCCTCAGCCAGAGCTATCTAGCAGGAAATGTCATCAATCTTCTCAATGCAATAGAATACAATCTACGCGGCACAGACTTCTCTTCATTAGCTATATGGCAAGCATATTTACAGGGCGTATCGCTACTGGATGTCAACTTTGCTCATAGCTCTTTCAAAGAGTCGGTGTTTACTCACACCTTCGGCAACATCCTCGCTGTGACGTTCGCTCCTCAACATACTCTGCTTGCAACTGGTAGTGCAACAGGTGAGATTGGCGTGTATGCGATGCCTGGAGAAAAGTTAGTGCATACATATTCAGGTCATACTGACGGCGTATGGTCGCTTGCCTTTAGTC
Source organism: uncultured Ktedonobacteraceae bacterium (assembly GCA_964247355.1). Classification (GTDB taxonomy): domain Bacteria; phylum Chloroflexota; class Ktedonobacteria; order Ktedonobacterales; family Ktedonobacteraceae; genus JBBQVS01. Next base: position 4,737 of record CAXTUE010000263.1, read on the forward strand.
CTGACGGCCAGCTTCTTGCCAGCAGTAGCGATGATCGAACGATACGTCTATGGGATATGGGCAGTCAAGAGTGTATAGGCGTCTTGCATGGGCATAAAAATAGAGTGCGGTCCATTGCCTTCAATTTCGACGGAACGCTCCTTGTGAGCGGAAGCGACGATGCGACAATTGGCTTGTGGAATGTCAAAACAGGTCAATTAGAGCAAGTTTTGCACGAACATACAAGTCGTGTCTGGGCGGTTGCCTTCTCTCCAAATAGCACTATACTCGCCAGTGGCAGTACCGACACAACAATTCGCCTGTGGGATATCGCAATGGGTCGTTGTCTTAAAATACTGGAAGGACATACGGATAGTATTCGTTCGCTTGCCTTTAGTTCAGATGGTACCCTACTCGCAAGTGGGAGTGATGATCAAACGGTACAAATCTGGCACATGAACACCAGTTATTCCAATGTCAAGCTACATGGACATACAAACCGTGTCTGGGCGGTCGCCTTTTCTCCAAATACACCTTTACTGGCAAGTGGAGGTGAAGACGCGACAGTTCGTTTATGGGATGCACAAACGGGCAAGCTCTTAAACATTCTACAAAATCATACACACGGCGTCAGGTCGGTCGCTTTTAGTTCTGATGGAGAGTTGCTTGCAAGCGGTGGAGAGGATCAGTCTATTTGCTTATGGAGTATCGAGAGCGGCTACTGTCTCAAAAAAATGCAAGGCTATACAAACCGTGTGTGGTCGATTGCGTTTGGTGCTGATACGAACACCCTGGTGAGTGGTAGTGAAGATCACGCTATACGCGTATGGAATACAAGCACGGGTCAGACGCGCCACACGGAGATTGATCATAGCCATGCAGCCAGAGGCATAGCGGTCAGCCCCGATGGAACGATGCTTGCCAGTGGGGGACAGGATCAAAAGGTCTGGCTCTGGAACATGAGTACGGGTTCGCGTATAAAAGCGTTGCAGGGTCATACCAACTGGGTCTGGTCGGTTGCATTTTCGTCCGATGGACAAACGCTTGCCAGTGGTAGCGAGGACTGGACGATTAAGTTATGGGACGTTGCAACGGGTCACGAACGTAGCACACTGAGAGGCCATTCCAGTTGGATACGCAGCATTGCCTTCAGCAGCAACCAAAAGCTGCTCGCAAGTGGTAGCGACGATGCGACAATTAAACTCTGGGACGTTACAACGGGTAATTGTCTTGAAACGCTGCAAGGACATGAGCATCGTGTTCGATCTGTGGCCTTTAGTCCAGACGGGAAGTTTCTTGCGAGTAGCAGCGAGGACCAAACGATACGCCTGTGGAATATCGAGAAGCGAGAGGTCCTCTTTACATTGAAGGACGCCTCTAGTTGGGTGCGTTCCGTGAAATTTAGCCCGGACAACCGGATACTTGCAAGCGGCAGTGAAGATGCAAGTTTACGCTTTTGGAATGTACGTACAGGAGCATGTATTGGAGTCTTAGCTGGTCATACAAACCGTATTCGCAGTGTCAGTTTTAGCACTGATGGCACACTCCTCGCAAGTGGTAGCGATGACGGCACAATTCGTCTCTGGAACGTTGCCACTCGACAATGCGACAAGATACTGAAAAGTGAGCGTCCCTATGAACGCATGAACATCAGTCATGCAATGGGTTTGACGGAGGGACAGAAAGCGGCGCTGAGGGCGTTGGGGGCAATTGAAGAATAGGATGTTCAGTAGATGGCGGAGCTAAACTTTCTGTAATTCGGCTTTTCCATGAGTTTTATGATTTGATATAATTTATTATAAGTAGTTGTAGGTTTGATTATAGAAGGAAAAATGTGTGAATAACCCGTGGTTAAGCCTACCTGAAAAACCACCTTTTATTTTGGAATGCGACAAACAAATCATTCAACGCTTTGATGCTACAGCGAAGCCAGATTATAAGATGCATTTAGAAATACTGCCAGAGCCTTTTACAGGCAATCCAAAGGCAAATATTGTTCTGCTTAACCTTAATCCGGGCTATTATGAACAAAATGAGACGTTTTTGCATGACCCAACATATGGCTACTTTGTTAAAACCAATCGAGCTAATCTCAATCACGAGCCACAGGCATTTCCTTTTTATCATTTAGACCCTGGCAA
>CAXTUE010000264.1:0-2878 GCA_964247355.1 uncultured Ktedonobacteraceae bacterium
GTCCATGCCGAGTGTGTTGGCCTGTTCGCGCACACGCGCGTCGCCACTGATGACGATGATTGGTATGGTAGGATGCAGACCGCGTTTACGTAGTTCATGCACGAAGGCAATGCCGTCCATTTCTGGCATCATCAGATCAAGGAAGATGAGATCGGGTGCTCCAGTTGCAGTCGCCAATTTTTCCAGAGCGATGGCCCCGTTCTCCGCACGCACAACCTCACAGGTACACTCGGCCAACTCCAGGATTGAGCAAATAACGTCTTGAATCTCGATTTCGTTTTCTACAACTAACACGCGTCTCGTCATACAAGCATCTCTTTCCGTGTGAAAATTTGTTTCTCTAAAAAATTGTACATGAAACGCCAAGATTTCTGTACAAATCGACAGAAAACAGGACATTTTTAGTACTTTTTGTTCATAGACCGAGTACGCCTGTGCCGATGCCGAAGCCCGCAACAAAAATAAGCGTCCAGACGATCAGGTCTTCCCAGATGGTGCCAACGCGAAAACGCCAGAGGTGTTGTGGTGGGAAGCCGTAGCGAACGGGTGAGGGCCAGAAGAGTGGCACACCGCCGCGCGTAATGCTGTCCGCGACAATGTGCAATACCCATCCTGTAAGAATGGCTTCGAGTGCTATTCTTCCATCAGCTAAAAGTGCTGGTTGTAGTGTTATTCCACATAGGGCGAGCAAAAGCGGAAGACTGAGAGCTAGCGTAGCAAGAAAGAGGCCAAGTAATAGCACACCAAGCAGGCTATGTGTAAAGCCACGGTGCCCACCCAGTAGGCGTGCGAAACGGCTATCCTGATCTATGTCGGGTAAGCGAGCGCATAGAACGACGAGTGCATAATAGGTTGTTTTGTACAAAAGGAGTGGCGATAATAGTGTGTCAAGTAACTGTGGGCTTGTGGCAAGCGTCGTGAGTTGATGCCATGTGTAGGAGGCACCAACAGTATGAAACAAGCTATTGAGCGTCAAGGCAGAAAATGCGTTAACGGCGATATGTGAACGTCCATTCATAATGCGAGATGCCCTCTCTATCAAGGAATTTGGTGAATGAAACATTAATCTATATCGTCAAAAATGAGGGTAGAAATAGGCATTAGGGTGATAGTAGTAAATAAGGAGAAATGTACACAAATGAGGAGAACCTGAAAAAGTCTGCGTGAATTGTCGGCAAGCCCTTATGAGTTGACTGTATCCTCTGTCTGTTGATCATGGGGAGGTATTGTCAGTTCTGCCTGCTGTTGCTGCTCAAATGCGTCTTGAGCTAGACATTGGTTTGTATAAGCCCACACCATCTCTGGATCACATACAATAGCCTTGTCGTAGGCTTCCATCGCCTCTTTATACCGCTCCACCGTCGTGAGCACCTCCCCCAGGTTGAACCACGCCCAGGCCAATTGCGGCTCAAGGACAAGTGCTTGTTGGTAAGCAGTGATGGCATCAGTGAATCGTTCCAACGCTTCTAAGGCTTTGCCTCGGCTGTTCCAGAACCACGCATACTTCGGATAGAGTGCTATTGCTTGATCGAAGGCAGCAAGCGCATCATCATAACGGCCAAGTTCATACAACGCATCTCCCTTCCCGTCCCATGACCAAACGAGGGAGTTATCAATCATCAAAGCATATTCATATGCCGCTAGTGACTCAGGGTATGCACTCAGTCCCGAGTGTACAGCACCCAAATCTTGCCATGCCTGAGCCATTTGTGGTGCCAATGCTAGAGTGTGGTCCAGTACATGAAGGGCTTCGGCATACTGCATATCGCTTACCAGCGCATGCCCCCACTCGTACCATGCCTCAGCAAAGGATGAATCATGGGTACAGATATGGGCGAAGGCAACTGCTGCCTCCGCATATCGCCTCAGTCCAGCAAAGGCACGTCCGCGACTTAACCAAGCGCGCTCATCGCTGGGTGTCAGCATTAGTGCTTGATCGAGAGCCGCGAGTGCTGGCGCGTTACGAAGTAGGGTTAACAGAACTGACCCCCGTTGTACCCAGCCTTCACTCCATGTCGGGTCGTGGGTGGTTATAGTTACAAGCAGGTGCAGTGCGTCATCGTACCAGCCTTGCCATGCAAGACTCATGGCATAAACGAGCAGAACTTCAATTGATTCCGTTTCTGCGAGGGTCGTGAGGGAGCTGACCCATGGTGGAACTCCTCGTGGTGGCAGCGCGAGGTTATCCAGTACCTGCCGGGCAGTGTTTCGTGCTTGGTTAGGTGTCCAGTCGTCCACCTTGAGGAGCAGGACATTAGTCATCGAGGGCAAGAAGCCAGAGAGATCGACCTTTGTGAGTGAGGACGATAGCAGGCAGATTATGAGGCGTCCTGGTTCGCGATGGTACCATCGAACAGCCTCCTTCATATCTTCTTGCACCAGAGGCGCGGCCATCGCAGCAGGTGAAAGCGCGAAGATAGTAATGGGATGATCGCGTATGGCGGTGTGGCGGGCTTTGATAGGAGATGTCGACAAGCCGTCGAACCAGATAGCTGTATCAGCCGTGAGTAATTCTAGAACGAATGCCCAACAAAAGGCACCATCGACAGGGCTGGAACTGAGCAATAGCTTCACGGTCGCCATTTGATCCTCCGTCTTCACGGACGAATTGCATATCCTTCAGCGACATATCCCCCAACCTACGAACGTTCGTGACCACATTTTAGAAGGAGTATACCAGATGGCAGGCTGTTTATCCAGATATGTGGTAAGGAATTTCTCTGTTTCATGCTGATCTTCGCAAGTTTGACCCAATTTACTAGAGCAAGGAGGTAATAAAATTAAGAGCGATTGTTGAGTGTAAGGATAATGTAGATGATTTTGCAATACTATGGTATTATTTTGTGGCAGGAGAGCGGAATATATTTTACGCGTTTGT
>CAXTUE010000264.1:2888-6852 GCA_964247355.1 uncultured Ktedonobacteraceae bacterium
GCTATGCTATGGAGAGCAAGATTACATATCACCAGCAGATGAGTTATTGTGGGAAGGCGCGTTGTGGCAAGTGTCGTAGCGGTGTTGGTCATGGGCCATACTGGTACGCGTACCAGACGGTGAATGGACGTGTAAAGCGTACATATATAGGAAAGGAGTTGCCGCCTGAAGCCGTGCATCTTGTGGAGACAGAATATGCCACAACGCTTCCTCTTGCGGTCGCAGCAGTTCCTGTTGAGCCGCCTATAATAGGACGCGTACATCGCAATCCATTAATTGGACGCGAAAAAGAACGAGCACTCCTGCATTCCCTCTTGTTACAGACCGAGCACTTTCACAACAATCCTACGTTCCAAACAAAGCTTGCCGAACTTCCCCTGGATACACAGCGTACCTCGCAGTGCGTTATGCTGATGGGTGAAGCTGGCATTGGCAAGACGCGACTGGCAGAGGAGTTGGGGCGTGAAGCTCAGCAGCGTGGCTGGTCCATTTTGTGGAGCCGTGCCTATGCGCAGGAGAGCGGTATTCCGTACCGGATGTGGAGCGATATTCTGCGCAAGGCATTTGAGGTAGAAGCTGCCTCTGTAGAAGATGGGCACGCGTTTTTGAAGAGTAGCGTAGAAAGTGGAGAGGATGTTGTTAGCTCTCCCCTCTCTAGTCCCGACGTTTCGTCTACTCAGGCAACGAGCATGGCAACGCGTGATGCAGTTCGCCGACCCCTACAGGTGATCATTCCTGAATTGTGGGTCGCGCAACGTCCACAGCCGTCGTTAGCGAATGTCGAGCCAGAGCAGGAGCAACTGCGATTACGTGAGGCGGCATTTACGTTGCTAACCACAATCAGTCAGAAAAAGCCGCTTCTGATTGTGCTTGACGATATTCAGTGGGCCGATGGAAGTAGTGTCGAGCTACTGGCTTATCTCGCAAGGCATGTGTACAATGTGCCAGTTCTCCTACTTGCCACATGTCGCTCAAACGAGGCGTCAAAATCGTTGAGTAAGACGCTAAATCATATGCAGCGTGAGCATACTGTTACGATGCTTGACGTTGATCCTCTGACTCACGATGAGATTGCGCAACTTATTGAACACGTGCCGGTGCAGCAGGCGCAGCGTATTCAGATTCAGGCGGCGGGCAATCCCTTTTTTGCCGAAGAATTAGCGCGTAGCACAAATCCGCCCTCGTTGCCTAATAGCATCTCTGCAGCCCTCGACTCGCGTATGAATAGTCTGAGCAATGAGTGTCGTGCCTTGCTGAAAAACGCGGCGGTCCTGGGCAGTTCGTTCGAGTTTCCACTGATACATGGGCTGGAGGTCAAGCGCATTGGAGAGCATGCCGATGAGGATGCCCTGTTTGATCTGCTTGAAGAGGCGATAGAAGCAGGCGTATTAACTGAGGAGGGTACGGCGTCGCGCGTGTCCTATTCTTTCTGGCACCCGCTGATGGTGACGCACCTGTATGACAGCGTTTCGGCCATGCGGCGTACAAATATTCACCGGCGCGTTGCCGATATTCTATTGCGCATGTATCGTGGGCGTGAGGCAGAGTTTGCCGCGACCATCGCGCATCATTTGTTACATGGAGGAGCCGAACCTGTACAGACAGCGTATTATGCGGAACTAGCAGGTAATCGCGCCTATGCATTACTGGCTTATGCAGAAGCGGAACAGTATTATAGGATCGCGGTCGACGCGCTGAACTCAAGTACTCCCTCGCTCGAACCAGAAATTGTTGATTCTTTGCTTACACCATCGCATCGTGCCCTGTTGACAGAGCGTTTGGCGGAAAGTGTGATGGTGCAAGGGCGATTTACAGAGGCGCGTGTTCTCTTTGAACGTGTGCTGCAACTGCGCTCCGAGATGACGGGTAGTGTCTCGCTTTCTGAGGATGAGGCGCAGGTGCAGGCTCTTCTGGAGAGCGAGATAGGACGGACATGGCTCTATCTTGGCGATAGGATGAAGGCGCGGCACTATTATGAGCGAGGTGAGCGGGTATTGCAACAGGCACATGTACTTTCAGGTTTTGCCCATGCACGGTTACGTGTGTTGCAGGGTGGCCTTTTCGCGCAAGAGGGAGAGTATGCAGAGGCGTTAAGTGCGGCAAACGATGCATTGCGTCGTATTCAGCGTACGTTGCGTGGAGATCAGAACGATCTTGGCAGAATATATATGTTGCTCGGATCGGTGCATAACAGTATGGGGCAACTGAATAACGCGTTGGCTTATCTCACGACGGCCCTGACGATGTTTGAGCAGCGCGACCAGAAGCGTGAGATTGCGAATGCTTCCTGTAATATTGGGCATATCTCGCTCAAAAAGGCAGAGTTTGTGTTAGCACAGAACGCGTTCGAGCGGTCGCTTGCCATCGCAAAATATATGAGTGATGGTCCTATCACCTCCGTTGTGTATAGCAACATGGGCGAGTTAGCGTCGTGGCGCGACACTCTGGAGGAGGCTGAGAACTGGTATAAACGCGCGCTTAACCTGGCCGAACAGTTTCGAGACCTCACGTATGTAAGTTTGTGGAGCGCGCGACTCGCGGAAATCTTGCAGTTGCAGCACAAGTCGGCAGAGGCGACCGTATGCATTGTACAAGCACTTAAAGCGGGGCGTACAATGCAAAACACGCTCTGTATGGGACATGCGCTTCTCGCGCTTGCCAACGTACGCATGTTGCAAGCGCAACAGGCAGGCGAGAAACGTCTGCTTCAGCATGCTCACATGCAGGCGACGCGCGCGTTGCTCTTGCCTAAGTTAGACGCTGAAACGTCTACACGTGGACAACTCGTGCTTGCTTCTATTCAGCTACAGCTTGGTGCTGAACCCGAAGGTAGGACGCGGCTCGAAGAAGTTGTTGAGCAAGCACATATGTATAATTTAACGTTAATCGAGCAACAAGCATGGCAACTGCTTGATACGCTTAATAAGCATGTTGGAACATAATATGCAGCAAGATGCTGAGCATGAAGAGAAAAGCGAAAGCAAGCCTCACATAGCCGTTTCTGTTCTCTGCTGTCTGAGTAAGATGTAATCCACATTTTCCTGATAAACGTATTCTCCTACGAAACAAATAAAAGCTTGTGTGTCACGTAATACATGAGTTTATTATAACACTTACAAAGATACTTTGGACGTGTTCAACTTTTTTTATCGGGAGAATAGAAGAGAATGGAAGATTTTCGCAATCCTGAACTGCATAAAGCAGCACTTGCAGAGCTTGTTGGAACATTTTTCTTAACCCTTGCTGCATTGATAAGTGGCTCCCCTTTTGTCGTGGGACTGACGCTCGCCGCTTTTGTCTATGCGATTGGAGACATTTCAGGTTGTAACATTAATCCTGCTGTTACCGTTGCGCTCATGACTGTGCGGCGTCTCTCTCCTATGAAGGGTGTGTACTACATTGTCGTGCAAATTATTGGGGCCTTGCTTGCGCGTCTTGTGGCTGGTCTTGTAGGTACACTTGCCCCTCAATATGTCGCAGGAAACATCTTTGCGGAGTTCTTCGGTGTGGCATTTTTGATTGTGATTGTGATATCCGCTTCTGGGAAGCTCATTCCTAAGGCAGGTAGTGGTATTGCGATTGGTGCTGCTCTTGCTGCTGGCCTTGTGACAAGCAAGGGTATACTTAATCCGGCAGTAGCGATAGCAATGGGTCAGGGTTTGACACAAGGGCTGTGGGCACCTGTACTTGGGGGCGTTGTTTTTGCATTGTTAGCTCAACTTTATGCAGGCAAGAAAGACGCTGCACAGGAGAGTGAAGTCAATGAACTTCCCCTTCCTCCGAAGTATGTTGTTCGTTCAGGATTTGGTAAAACCGAACGGTAGGAACTTTAATTAGTAACAAAATACTGTGCAAAAAACAATGGCATAGAACGGACGCGCAGTGGTATAGAACGGACACACAATAATATAGAATGGACGCCCACAAGGGGAATGTCCCTACGATACACACACATGTGTACAGT
>CAXTUE010000265.1:0-1898 GCA_964247355.1 uncultured Ktedonobacteraceae bacterium
ATTTCGTCGTTTTGTATTCTTGCAAAAACTATTGTATAATCCCTTTCAGGGTAAAGCACTCCTGATAAGCAAAAACTATGATTATATAACGAGGAAAAGTGGGGGCACATCTCTTACTTTCATTCGTTAAATAGCGAAGCCAACATATTTCTTCTTGAAATATTCCACTCTTTTGATCAATACATTTTGAACATATATAGATAGAAAAGCAGTACTCTAGCTACTTAACATAAATTAAAAGTAGTGTGTGTATTGTCCTCATTCATTTATGAGGATGTTTTTAGTCTTTTTTTCACCGAACACGGAGGTTCGGTGAAGATTGTCAAAGGAGTCGAACCTATGCCTTCTCGATTGCAACACCCTTTGAGTATTTCTGTTCCTGAGTATTATTGGTACAGTACTTGTTGCCTGCGGTAGCGGAGCGGGTACTGCCTCAAGCGGGAACAGCAATAGCGGCACCAACTGTGGTAGTGTGCAACTTTCTTACTGGAATCCATTCACTGGCCCTGACGGTCCCTACATGAGCCGTTTGGTTTCAAGCTTTAATTCCTCACAGCAGAACGTCAAAGTACAGATGACGACACAGGCAGAGTACACTACAAAGCTTGATACAGCCGCTGCCTCAGATACGCTACCTGATATTGCAATCATCAACGAAGACCAGATTGCGACTGAAGCATTCCGCCACATCATCCGTTCGATGGATGACTATCTTCCTCAGTTAGGCTACTCTAGCAGCGACTTTCCAGCACAAGCCTGGAATATTAGTCAGGTAGCAGGAAAGCGCTATGCGATTCCTCTGAGTATTGTTCCTATGACCATGTACTACAATGCAGACTTATTGAAAAAGGCTGGCATTAGCAATCCTCCAAAGACAGCTTCAGACTTCGCCGCCGCCGCCGCTGCTGTTACAAGTGGTAAGCAGCATGGTTTTCAGATCACAACAGGCTTTCCAGTGCAGCAAATCTTTCAGCAACTCCTACATCAGTACGGTGGAACCGAATTTAGCTCTGATGGCTCACAGGCGACCTGGAATAGTAACGCAGGAGTACAGGCATTGCAGTGGATGAAGGACGCACAGGGTAAGTACTCCGCACCGAAACTGCCGGTAGACGCAGACCTTAACTCCTTTAAGTCTGGCACTGTTGGTATCATCTGGAATGGTATCTGGCAGGCGACGAACGTTACAGGACAAGGTGTTGATTTCAACGGCCAGGCAACTGCTGTGCCACAAATTGGTGCACAACCCGCTACATGGGCAGGTATGGCTTCGCTTGCATTGCCTGTACACAAAAAAGGCATTGACAAGTGTAAAGACAATGGAGCAGTTACCTTTATTAAGTACCTGGAAACTAACGCAGTACAATGGGCAGGTGCTGGTAACATTCCCGCCTATAACACGGCTCGCACCAGTTCACAACTCAAAGCACTACCTCTACAAAGCGCGTTGGCATCCTCAGTTGAGAATCCTGTGTTTCCTCCAGCGATACCGGGAGTTTTCGATGCATTTGTCCCTCTAAGCGATGCCGTTGGAGCACTTATGGCAGGAACATCAACGGATATCAAAGGAACACTCGATAAGGCTGCTAGCCGGGCAAATCAAATTCTTGCTCAGAACAAACAGAAGTATGGTTCTGCGCCGACCAACTCGTAAGCAGTGTGGTGAACCTGATAATGCTATCGGGTTCACCTCTCTTCTCAACACATAAACAACGTTGTATAGAGGAGTGCTAGAGAAGGCTTTCCTCTACTTATGAAAAGGGAACTGCAATGGCTACAATTGTACAGCAACGAGGCACAGCCAGAAATACAGCAGAAGGAAAAAGAAAACCGGCGTTCAACTGGGTTCCTTATCTCTTCATCCTGCCACAATTGATCTTTTTTGTGCTATTCGTTGG
>CAXTUE010000265.1:1908-6834 GCA_964247355.1 uncultured Ktedonobacteraceae bacterium
ACTCTATATCAGTTTCTTCCAATACGATTACCTTCAAACACATAATGTCTTCATTGGACTTCAAAACTATCTTCATATCTTCACACCAGGGACCGTTGAGTTTTCAGAGTTTTGGAATGCATTGTGGAACACCATACAGTTTGTGTTTTACAGTGTGCCATTTCTAGTACTGATTCCACTCGGTCTAGCGGTATTGCTTAACTTGAAGCTCCCTGGTCGCAATGTCTTCCGTGCGATCTACTTTGCGCCGTGGGTGCTCTCAGTTGCAGTAGTTGGTCTGCTGTGGTTCTGGATCTTCCAGAGTGCAGGCGGATTGGCAAACTATTATCTTGGAGCCTTACATCTGCCGACTCCTGACTGGCTCTCAACGCTACCGTGGGCATGGGTTGCGATTGATATTGCCACAATCTGGTGGACAATGGGCTTCAATATGATTATTCTCTTAGCCGCTTTACAAGACATACCGGAACAAATACATGAGGCGGCAGGCGTCGATGGTGCCAATGGCTGGCAAACATTCTGGCAGGTCACACTTCCTATGCTACGTCCCGTCATGCTTCTTATCGTTACACTTTCGATCATCTCGTCATTCAACCTCTTTGGACAGCCATTTATCATGACAAATGGTGGTCCACCTCAGCCAAACGGTGGTGGCTCTACTGAACCCGTTATGATGCGCATCTACATCGACGCCTTCCAACGTCACTTTGTAGGCAGTGCGGCTGCAATGTCGTTTGTGGTTGCGGCAATCATGATTCTGCTCTCGTACCTCAACTTTAGATTTTTCAGTAGTCGGGATTAAATAGAAAGAGGAATAGAGAATGGCAACTTCTACCGGCACACAAGCACGGGCGCGCGCGAAAACTTCAGTAGACGAGGCGGCACAAGCGGCAACTCAGCGGCGCAATACAACTCGAATAATACAGCGCATTCTTGTGTATGCGTTAATGGTCCTTGTTGCACTGATTGTGCTCGTTCCTATTTTGTGGATGATTTCTACATCATTCAAACCCAAATCACAACTTTTCTTGCCGGACATTTACTGGATTCCCAAGCATATCACAACACAGAACTATCAGAACTTACTCACCGACCCTAGTGTTCCAATTATCACCTGGTTTATCAATAGCCTCGGCGTCGCCATCGTAACAACCATAGTCGTGCTCGTCCTTGATTCGTTAGCAGCTTATGCTTACGCACGTATGGTGTTTCCGGGCAGCAAGTGGATTTACCGCGCTATGCTTGCCACACTCTTCATGCCGGGCTTGATGTTTCTGATTCCAAACTTCATCACCATCTATAACTTGACTCTGCTCGATACCTATGCGGGCGTCATTCTACCGTATCTCGCTGGCGTTTTCGGTGTCTTCTTCCTGCGTCAGTTCTTCGAGTCATTGCCTAAAGAGCTAGAGGAAGCCGCGCGCATGGATGGCGCGAATGCATTTCAGATTTTCTATCAAGTTGTACTCCCTCTGGCAAGACCTGCGCTCTCAACACTCGCAGTCATTACCTTTCTGGCAAGCTGGAACGACTTTCTCTGGCCTCTGCTTGTGTTACAAGATGTCAACCTGCAAACGCTTCCAATAGGGCTACGTACACTACAGGGTGCCTACACCTCCGAATATGGCTTGATGATGGCTGGTGCCGTCATTGTTGCCATACCGGTGCTTATCATCTACGTCGCCCTACAACGCTATATTGTGCAAAGTGTGGCAAGTTCAGGCTTGAAAGGCTAATCTAGTTATGCAGCAGAGGTTTGTACAAGGATGCCTGCTGAGCGTACTCATGGTGCTGCTCGTTGCCTGTGGACAGCAAAGTCAGCAGGCAACATCAAGTGGACCAACAGCAACAGTTGTGCCGAAGGGTAGTTATGTCAATCCTGTCCTGGCAACTGATTTTCCAGACCCACGTGTGTTGCAAGACGGCAATACGTATTATGCATATGGCACAAATGCTGCTGGCAAAAATGTGCAGGTAGTACGTTCAACTGATCTTGTGCACTGGGATGCACTACCTGACGCGCTACCCGCACTTCCCACATGGGCAAATCCCGGTGGTTCACATGTCTGGGCAGCTCAAGCTATACATATTGGAAACAAGTATGTCATGTACTATGTAGCACGCGATCAGCAATCTGATAAACAGTGCGTAGGCATTGCCACCAGTGATAAACCAGAAGGGAGATTTAAAGATACAAGTAGTCATGCTCTTGTATGTCAGACGGACGAAGGCGGCACAATCGACCCTCGACCTTTCAACGATGGACGCGCGCTCTACCTCTACTTTAAAAATGATGGTAATTGCTGCGGCATTACTACATATTTGTATGCACAACCGCTTACACCCGACGGTCTCAGTCTCACAGGTAAGCCAACCCGTTTGGTGAACAATGACCAGTCATGGGAAGGAAACGTTGTTGAGGCGCCTGAGATGTTTAAGCATGATGGGAAATACTATCTCTTCTTTTCGGCCAATAGCTATGCCGGTGTCAATTATGCTGTTGGCTATGCCACGTGTAAGACGGTGATAGGGCCATGTACCGATGCAAGCAACAATCCCATCCTGAAGAGCAAGGTGGACAAGCAGCCATTTGTCATCGGGCCAGGGGGTGAATCTGTCCTACAGATAGGCAGCCAAACATGGATTTTCTATCATGCGTGGAACACGAATCCAGATGGTAGTCAGGGAGATAGCCGCTTTATGTGGCTTGATCGTATCAATTGGAACAACGATGCCCCTACCGTACAAGGTCCAACAACCAGTCCTGAACTCATGCCCATTGTTAACAGCTAGTAAAAAATAAAACACACATTTGGAGAAAAGGTATCTATGCAGAAGGCAGAAATACTTCATCCACGGCCTCAGCTAACACGTTCCGAGTGGATGGACCTGAGTGGAACCTGGAGCTTTGCGTACGACGATGCAGGCGTTGGCTTGGACGAGGACTGGCAACGACGCGAGGATGTGTACACACAAGTTATTCAGGTTCCTTTCCCGCCAGAGTCGCCAGCCAGTGGCATTGGAGATACGAGCTTTCATCCGGTAGTCTGGTATCGCCGTACCTTCCAACAATCGCCTTTAGACAACGGAAAAAGGTTGCTACTACACTGTGGAGCAATAGACTATACGGCCCATGTATGGATAAATGGTCAGCTTGTTGCGACTCATGAAGGTGGCAATACACCGTTTAGTGCTGATATCACAGCCGCCCTGAGTGAGCGTGAAGAGCAGGTTATTGTTATTCGTGCGGAGGACGCTCCACTGGACATGACGCAACCACGAGGCAAACAGGATTGGCAAGAAGAGCCGCACGACATCTGGTACGCTCGCACCACAGGCATCTGGCAACCTGTGTGGCTAGAACCTGTTCCCTCTACCTATATCACTCAGATTCGTTGGACGCCCGACTTAGATCGTGGCGTACTTGGCGTGACGGTGAATGTGCAACATGCGGATACACATCCTCTTCATCTTCGTATTCAACTGCGTCTAGGGAATACCATTTTATGTGATGACGTGTTGCTTGTGCAAGGCTCAGAGATACACAGGCAAATCGCGCTGAATACAACGTACATGGTGAGCCGGAAAACATTGTTGTGGTCTCCTACTCATCCCAACCTTATCGACGCGGAATTGACGCTCCTGCAAGAGAATGAGAGTATAGATACCGTACAAAGCTATGCAGGTTTACGTAGTGTGAGTATTGAGGGAGGCCGCTTTCTACTCAATGGCCATCCGTACTATTTACGCCTGGCTTTAGAGCAGGGATATTGGCCACAATCACATCTGGCGACTCCTGATGCTAACGCTCTTCGCAGAGAAGTGGAACTCACAAAGCAACTTGGCTTCAATGGTGTACGCATTCACCAAAAGGTGGAAGACCCACGCTATCTCTACTGGTGTGACCGTTTAGGGCTACTTGTATGGGGCGAAATCGCAAATGCGTATAGCTTCTCCCCTACAGCGGTCGAAAGACTCACGAAAGAATGGTTGAGCGTCGTCGAGCGTGACTATAGTCATCCCTGTATTGTAGCCTGGGTTCCAATCAATGAAAGCTGGGGTGTTCCAAATCTCCTTCATGATGCCGCCCAACGTCACTATATACAGGCTCTCTATCACCTCACAAAAGCTGTCGATCCAACGCGTCCTGTCATTGGTAATGATGGATGGGAACATATTATCAGCGATATTCATAGTGTTCATGACTATACATTTGATGAACAAACACTACGAGACCGCTATGGAAGTATAGAAGCAGTACAGCGCACGTTACGTGAGGTTCAACCAGGAAGTCATGCTGTGCTACTCCCCGGTTACACGAATGAGGGTGAGGCGATCATGCTGACTGAGTTTGGTGGTATCAGCTATCGTCCCGATCAAAGAAGGGCCTGGTTTGGTTATGGTACAGTTTCAAGTCCTGACGCGTTTCTTGCCAAGTACAAAGAGCTAGTTGATGCTGTTTTGGATAGTCCATCCATCGCTGGTTTTTGTTATACACAGCTAACCGACACTGGCCAGGAAACCAATGGCTTGCTTACCGCCAATCGTGAGCCAAAACTTGATATGGAGCAGGTGCGTTACATCACCAGTCGCCCCTCTGCCGCAGTACCCAGTGATATCATCACCCAGATGCAACGAGTGCAAGCCAGTACCTCGTTCACTGAAGAGACAGGAAACGCCGGAGTCTAACTAGTTGCATTCTTACCCGTATTGGAAAGTATTGTACAATACACTAAGTTAGTAACGTTTGACATGAAACTGATGCATCCCTTATACTTGCTCATACTACTTCACTAAAGCGCGAAGTAGTATGAGCAAGTAGTCACTTCTTATAAAGTTGAACCTGTATAGAATATAGTGAGTTGTATGGCGGGAAAAGTGTTATTTCTTGATCTGAGCCACGAGAGCGACAAGGCTCTGTCGCTC
>CAXTUE010000266.1:0-6828 GCA_964247355.1 uncultured Ktedonobacteraceae bacterium
TTTTAGTATTTTCGGCTTGTGAAGTAAAGCCCTTAGTACCGGGTTAGACGCGGCGAGTGCTGCCACTAACGGCGCGAAGAATGGCGATCAGGATACAGGCACCAACGAATGCAACAATGGTGCTATAGATGAGGCCACCGCTACCCGGCAAATTGAGGAGACTCATCAAGAATCCGCCAATCAGAGCACCAACGATACCAACGATGATGTCACCAACAATACCATAACCGCCGCCACGCATTACGACACTTGCCAGAAAACCGGCAATCAAGCCGACGACAATCCAGAACAATAATCCTGTGAGCATTTCAGAAACTCCTTCTCTAATCGTGTATCTTAAACTATATTTCTTCGCAAATGCTGCACGCCAACTTCAACTATCTGCGCGCCCTTTAAAAAGAACTATATGCATTTGCTGTTCATAGAATAACCTACTTTTATGTACATATCAAGGCCTTAGAAATACTCTAAGATGTCCTTAAACGCACACTTATGTTTCTTATCCCATAGACAAATGGTAGATAACCTTTTGCTCATTTGATGCCCATTTAGGGGCTTTAAAAAAGCTTATCCTTATTTTTCTTATCTTTTTTAGTATGTTTTGAGATATATAACTGCATACAGTAGAGATATCGTTTGTGCTTGACTTGCCTAAGATACAAAAAAGCAAGCAGGACTGACAAGTCTCAGACTTGTCAGTCCTGCTTGCTTTTTACAGAACGTCTACGAAAGAATTTCGGAAGGAACAAGCACATCTACTGCGAAGAGGTCCCGTAGATAGTTATTGAGGAAGACACCTTGCGGGTCGAGATGCGCACGAATGCGCCGGAAATCGTCCCAGTGCGGGTAGAGTTGAGAGAGGCTTTCGGCGGTCTGTGTATGTTCTTTTGCCCAGTGTGGACGTCCATTATAGTGACGGAAGATGGACTCGATATGGCGAAAGTACGCTTTATACTCCATACCACGATACATAGGTACCGCGATATAGACCGACGCTCGCTCATATGCCGGACTGAGCCATATATCGTCCTCGCGCACAAAACGACACTCCATTGGAAAATGAACATTGAAGCGATACAGTTCGATACACGCCTGTATTTCTCTCAGTACCATTGGCAGATGCTCAGCTGGAATATTGTACTCCATCTCTTGAAAGCGTACCATGCGCGGTGTAGAGAAGATGCGATGGCTATAATCCACCTCGTCCACGCTAGAGTTAGACGAACCAGCAAGTTTGCTAATCTGTTTGCTTATCGGAGGAAACAGGCGGCACGTTTCCGAGATCAACCAGTATACCCAGTTCTTTACCACAACTTTGTTGATAAAGCTCTTGACAGCACTCCGCTTGCTGGCTGGTTCGGTAGTTTCGTTAAGAAACTTGAGTTGCACCCAGTCCGTGTACGGTGCCCATAAAAATGAAAAGTGCGTATGCTCTCGCTTATACGTTTCAAGATTATTGAGGCACTCGCTCAAGTGTTCGCGGCGACCTTGAAAGTGTAAGCGTTGCATTGGCACAACACGTAGCGTGACATAGGCAATGATGCCCAGCATTCCTAGCGAGGTCTGCGCGGCTTTAAAGATTTCTCGATTATGCTCCTCGGAACATTCCAGTAACGTGCCATCAGCTGTGACCAGTGTCAAACTCTCCACCTGTGTAGAGACTGTCCCAAAGCGTATGCCTGTGCCATGTGTACCGGTGCTGATGGCACCGCTAATACTTTGTACGTCGATATCGCCAAGATTTTCCTGTCGCAGCCCATAAGCGAGTAACTCTTTCCCTAGCCTGCGTAGCTTTGTGCCACCGCGTACCTTCGCGATGCCCTTCGCAACATCGATCTCTTCAATGCCTTGCCAGTTGTCAAGCGAGAGCAGTATGTCCTCTGTCTCTATTACCCGCAGGAGGAGTGGCCGGAGCCGACGACGCGAATGGAACGGTTGTTGCGCGCACACTCACGAACGATCTGTTGCAGTTCATCGAGACTGCGCGGTTTGACAACTTGCCGGGGTGTAAATCGCACAAAACCCGACCAGTTCTGTAAGGTTTTAAAAGTCTTGTTTGACTGCCTAGACGTTATCCTCATGACGTTCCCTCTTTATGTTCAGGACACCCTTTACGGTGAGACCAAGACTCCATATTGAAACGAGACCAATGACCGTCATGAGCACTGTGCCTATTACGTGCGACAAGAGCGACATTCCCAGGACGCGATTTTTGTTGAAGCCTAAAAGTGAGCCGAAGATCAGCGTTTTCGCAGCTTCACTTGTACCCACCTGCGCAGGAGGTGTGGGCAGAATTGAGAACATAGTGAAGATGGAGTAGCCAAACGTTGCAAGACCCAGGCCCATCGTGTCTAAGCCTACGGCCAGAGACACTTGCCATGCAAAAACACCTTCACATATAATTGCCAGTGAAGTTAGAATCGCGGCTGGAATAAATGATCTGGGCCTTTTCAATCCTTCAATTAATGAGTCAACAAAACCCATGCCAAATCCTTCAATTTGTGCTTCAAACTTCTTTGGTAGAAACTTCAGGAAGAAGTGAATCAATTGTATTGCAGACTCGCGCTTCCACCACGTCAAGCCCACAACAATCATCAATGAGATCAGAATGCCAGCAACCAGTAACATGACGAGCAAAAGGGTTATGTTTATATGAATGCCAGGAATAAGAGGCATAATAGCAATAATTACCAGTACTGGCATCAAGTCCAATGTCTTGTCTATCGCCACAATTGGTAGTGATTGGCTGACTGGAATACCAGCAACTCTTTTAAGCATGATACTCTTCGCGACCTCGCCACCTTGTACAGGAAGCAGGAAGTTGATAAAGACGCCAACCCAATAAATGCGTATAACTTTAAATATACTAATATTACTAACACGGTTCAAAAACAGTTTCCATCGCATGCCTCGTAGCGTAAATGCAAGCGCGAAACCTGCTGCACCTATACACGCGTGCATAATCCCTTCGGGCGTCTTTAGATGCTTTTCTAATACCTCAGTGGTTTCTTTAAAGTTGATGACGCGGCTTAAAAGCAGAATCGCGACAATGCCGACCAGTATACCGAGCACCAGTTTGGCGGCAGGATGATTTAGAAGAGCTTTCCATGTCGAGGTCGGTTTTGCTGGTATTTGTTTGGGCGTGACCGATATCGCAGCCATAACAGGTTGCGTACTTAGGCGTTCAAATAGCTCTGCCTGAGACGAACTGTAGGCTGACTGGAGGGACGGATTGACTTTGTGTTTAGAGACCCCGATAGTCGATATAGGTTGAGAAATCGCTTGCATGACTCCACTGAGTTGCATCAGGCGTACAGTACTCATATTGTTAAAGTCTAGCTCTTCTCTTAACTGTTCGTCTAGCTCATTATAGTCGATACGCGACGCTCCAAAAGGAACCGCGATTTCGTTAGCTGGCGTGTCGGGTACAGGACGGGCATTTTCGCCCGAAGTGTACCTGCTAAGGGTGTGATGTGGAGTATCTTGATAAACGTTGATGCTAGGAAGGTTATGGAATCCTTTGCGCGGCGATGAAGCTTCAGGAAAAACACGTGCCGCTTCATTCGTAACATCGGTATTTGGCGCACACAGCAGACTACTAGGTCTTTGAGGGCCTGTATCAAATATATGCTCTCTTGACTCTATCTCGATTGTTGTCCTTTGTCCATTGCTCTTGTTCTGCTGGCTTTGGAAATCGCGTTCCTCGTCGAAAGGTAAAAAGACAGGTGGTCTTAATATATTGCTCGGGCGACTGTTTGCGCGCATAGGAAATGGGGGGCTGAGTTGCTCATTAGACATGTGCTAGCTCTTTCTCTACTTTCCCAGATTTCTGTTGCTCATACCAATGAGTAGTAAGCCGCACTGCTTCATGAAGAGAAACTTGAGGCTCATAGCCCAGTTCATTACGCGCCTTTGCGATAGAGAGACGACCATCCTCACCAAGAATCTGAATACCATGCCGGGTGGCAATAGGTGGAATGCGATAACTGCTTAAAGCAGTGATGCGCTCTAAGAGAGACGCGGCAGCATACATGAGGTAGTAGGGTACATGAATGCGTGGTGGCGCGACTCCTAGCTCCCCTGCAATGGCTGAGAGATACTGCTTTTGTGTTATCGTTTGATCGTTGCTGATATTGTAAACATGGCCTACAGCTTGTTCAGTGTCAAGAGCGAGCAGCAATGCTTGCACTACATCAGTTATATATACGAGGGGTATAGCGTTGTTCCCAGAGCCAACGATGATGGTCTTACCAGCACGTACACGTTCAGCAAGGCGTCCGAAATTCACGAAATCGCCAGGGCCAATCAAGGCTCCTGGTCGGAGAATAACGGCTGGCAGATGCTCCTCACGTATCATGCGTTGCACCAGATTATCAGCTTGCGCCTTTGTGAAGCAATATGGATCATCGGGGAGAGGCTGCGGTAGATCGTCCTCCGTCACAGGTCGTCCAACGCCCATATTGTATATCGCTGATGTACTCACATGTACCAGACGCTGTACTCTGGCCGTTAGAGCCGCTCGACAGACATTCTCTGTACCAGTAACATTTACAAGATAAGAACTCTGTGTTGGTCCCCACTTCTGCTTGGTTTCAGCCACAAGATGCGCCACTGCGTCTACACCGCGCATGGATTCTATAAGTGTTCCCTGTCTGCGAATATCACCTCGGAAAACAGGTATGTTATGTTGTTCGAGCCAGGTTGTGTCACCTGTCGGAGATGAAAGTGCTCGTACACTGTCACCCCGCTTTTGCAGTGCTGTGATAAGATGGCGTCCAACGAACCCGTTGGCCCCCGTCACCAATATTTCCATGTGGCTAGTTTCCCCCAGAATATTTATAAAAGCACTAAAGCTTAGTGCGGAGCAAGTATTCCTTCTTTTGAGACACTATAGCATTTTCTTCTTTTGACAGTCAGATAATAGGACTTTCGTATAAGTATAGATAAGCATAGAGATATATGTATCCCAGCTAAAACACATATGGTATGCGCAGGCAACATTTACCTGCACATACCACATATTTTTCTTTCCAGGATACTTATGCAGGAATCGAACTGACCTGCTTCTCAAAGTTCTTGAAGAACTGATCGAGAGCGGTCTTGACACCACCTTTGACAACGAAGTCGGGAAGAGCAGCGATTTTACCTTCCATTGTGGCATTCGCATTGTAGCTGAGCAGTGTGCCAACCGCATCTTCTGCAAGATCGATGACACAATTTGCCGTGACGGAACCCATTGAACTGGATGGTGAGGCGATGAGCGTAACGCGCGATGGCGCGACAACCTCGCCGGTCTCCACAAAGATGGTATAGGGACCTTTGAGTCCAGGAATGCTTGGTGAAACTATGAGCTTCAACTCACGAGTGCCTTTAGGCGAGGTAACATACTCTGCACTCTCACATCCGGGAATGCTGTTCTTGAGAACTTCTGGGTTCAATAGAGCTTGAAATACAGTTTGGCGCGGAGCGCGAATTTTATGACTACCTGAAACTTCCATGAGTAAATATTTACCCTCTTCTACTACTATTTTTTACCTTGAGAAAATGTAACAAGATACATTTTATGTAAGAATAAAGCTTAACGACATATGTAAAGAACAAGAATGTCATTGCTTTATACGCGCTTATTATAAGCGTTCTATTGAGTTAACTCAATGTCTCTATACCATAAGTACCGGTTTGCCCGAATTCTAGGCTGTCCTTATAAACTTAAAGAGGGTGCTCCTGTCCATTTGACCGTTGCGCGAAAGTTATTCCTTGCGTTAAGGTATGAGGGTATACCTATTTAGTCAGGAGTTACAAGTTTTTATGTCCCTCATCCCCAATACTTCCAAGCCAACAATACAAAAAGAACACCCATCACCTAAGCGGTCTTTCGTTTCATCGCTCTTTGGTTTGAATAGAAATGTCTATCTTTTGTTGCTCTTCACTACCGGGAAGGGCTTTCAACTTACGATTGCGCTCTTAAACATCAATTACTATGCCCATAGTCTCGGCTATCGTCCCGACTTTATTGGAATCCTGAACGCGACAACCGCCGTGGGAGCACTCATTGGTGCTGTACCAACCGGTCTTCTTGCGGACCGTATTGGACGCAAGCCTGTGCTACTTGTTTCGGCCATTCTGACACCGTTGTTTCTTGCCTTCATTGGACTGGTTACGTCCGCGCCACAACTTCTCTTATTCAGCCTCTTACAGGGCATGGTTTCGACCGCGTACTGGGTGACAAATATTCCTCTTCTGATTGAGAACACAACCGAACAGCAGCGTGTCGGAGTCCTGGCCTTCAATAGCTTCTTGTTGCTCGGTGTCGGCTCGCTTGGTAATCTGCTAGGTGGGGCCATTCCAGAGTTTGTAGCAGGGATGTTGCATGTCTCGGCAGCTAGTACTGTGCCACTGCGCTGGGGCGTACTTGCAGCGGCACTGTTTACCGTTGTCTTTGGGCTACCGCTCTGGTTTTTGCGCGAGACAAACCGGCAGAGAGTGCAAATGCCTGCTACAACTCAAACGAAAAGTGGACGGTTGAAGACGGTTGAGCCGGAGCGTTTGCCCGTCTTGCTATTTGTGAAGTTGCTGCTTCCCGACCTGCTTTTCACAATGGGCGAGGGTGCCGTGGTGGGACTGATTCAACTCTACTTTGTCTTGCGCTTCCGTCTACTCCCAGGCCCATTGGGGGTGATATTTACTATAAGCGGACTCGCTGGCGGAATATTCTCGCTCACGGCCCCGCTCTTTGTGCATCGTTGGAGCAAACTGCGCATCATCACGGTTGTGCAGTACCTCAGTGCTCCTCTGATGATTTTGATTGGATTTGCCCCAACGCTGCCT
>CAXTUE010000267.1:0-6814 GCA_964247355.1 uncultured Ktedonobacteraceae bacterium
ACGATATAGCATTGGTGATAAACAAATAGCACAAGCGTTTTTATGGCGTGCTCCAGAACTCTGTAAGCAGGATGGGCATGTCGTTCTGCTCTGCTCTAGTAAAAACCTCCTCTTTAACAGAAGTACTACAAATACCGCTTTTAGAAAAGATTTCTTTCATAAATTTGCAATAACACAAATCTTCGATTTTTCTGCTTTGCGTAATTATCTTTTTGTGAATGCAGTGGCACCAACAGTAGCAGTCTTTTACTCACCACAGGCACCAAACCCTTCTGCAACTATATTTTATGGTGCTCCAAAGCTTACACCCTTGACCCGTCGTTTTGCCTCTTTAGTTATTGAGGCGGAGGACTTAAAATATCTTCCTATACAGCAGATATGGGATAGCATACGTAGTATGCCCGCTGAAAAATCATCAGTTGATGAAAGTGATGACGAACATAACAGTAATCGCGTAGAGCAACACCAACTTTTTCCTGTTGTTGAACAAGAAACAGAAGACAAACGTTTCATTAATATTTGGAAGACGGCTTTGTGGGGTACAAGCTATGACTTTATTTTGCTACAACGATTAAACAAGCATCCTTCTCTTGGAAAAATTATCGGAGAAAAAAAATGGATATCGAAGGTAGGTATTAATATTGGAAGCTCAAACGAAAATGTGCTTAAGACTGCTGAGTGGCTTGATAACAAACCATATTTAGATCCTAAAAATAAGCATGCTTTTAGACGCTATAGGGTTGATATACATGAGCTACATCCACGACCTGCTGGAGAAAAATATTATCGAAGAGGAAGACCTGAACAATTTAAAGCACCTTTTGTTCTTTTTAAGAGAACACAAGTAAGCAGAGAAATTGCGGCGGCTTATGTCGTTGAAGATTGTGTATATAGCGAAACTTTTAGTTGCATTGTAGGACCGCCTGACGATCAAACGCTTCTCAAAGCTATCACAGCACTCCTCAATTCAGAAGTAGCCGAGTACTACTACTTCTTTACTAATGCATCATGGGGAATCGAGAGAGAAGAAATAAAAATCGGTGAAATGAAGTTATTACCGATACCTTTTCTTGATAACAATGATGATACTGTAACCACTATAGCACATTTGGTAGACAGACTTTCCCATAACCCTGCTTTGCCTTCTGCTGAAGTGCAGAATATAGAGCAACAAATTAATAATCACATATACCGTTGCTTTCATTTAAATGACCAACAGAAACAACACATAAAAGAGACACTTACCTATACAATTGACTTTTTTCATAACCCTGATAATTATTTTGAAGCTATCTCTCAATCTTCTGTTCCTATCGAAATGAGAAAGACTTACTCTAAGTACTACATTCAGTCTCTTAATTTTTACCTTCGTATGGTAAATAGAAAGCTTGCAAGCATAGTCTATCAGCAAGAAAAAGACCCTCTTCTTGCTGTCAAGTTTTCTTTACACAAATTAGATGAGGAATTACCAGCTATTCAAGAGGAAACTCCTGATAATACAATGCGTACTGTATTGTCGAGACTAGATAAGCTTGGTATAGAACATATAGGAGATGGAACATACCAGCGGCGTAACTTCCAAATATATGATGGAGAAGAGAATGAAATTCTTTATAAAATCAAGCCTTCTGAACCTCGTTACTGGACAATAGGGTCTGCCCTTAGTGATGCAGAGGAAACAATTACTGAACTGATGTAGTGTGAAAGCCGAAGTTGATGCAAAACCCTGCTTCTTTAGCAAAGACATCTACCGGTAGTATAGAAGAAAACTTACATACAAGTATCGAACCCTTAGTATTAGCTCTAGTCATAAATGCTTATAAGAGGTTACGTGAAAACGAAGTTTATCCTCTTAAGGAGCATGAAGTAAGATTTAGCGCAATTTTGATTCCATATATTGAAGAGATTTGTAGTGAGTACGAAGATGTAACTGGTCAGGTGTGGGATGTGAGGAGAGAAGACGTGCATGATAATGAACAAATACGTAAAGGGGAAAAGGATCCAAATGCTGCGCCACGAATCGACATTGTTGTTACTACATGGAAATTACGTCAACGACCAAAGACAAGATTTCCTTTTGAATGTAAAAGAGTTAGTGAGAATGATAGCGAACTTGCCAAACTTTATATTCAAGCAGGAATCATAGATCGTTATCTTAATCAAGCAAAAGATTATGCAAAGGGACAAACGTGGGGTGGCATGATTGGATACATTATAGAGGGTTCTCCTATCGCTATCATTGACAAGTTAAACGAACAAATAGAAAAACAGCGTGCTAGTACTAGTGAATATCTTGTTTTAGACAAAGCCATAGAGAATTTTGAAACAATCTATAAATCTCACCATCAACGCTCAGCCGAAACTGATATACTTACTATTACGCATCTCCTTTTCCCATTTTCTCCTCAAGATATAAGTGAGAACAAATAAAAAGCAGGGACACAAAGTATTGTGTCCCTGACAACAATAAGTAACCATTAATCCCGTGCGCGGAACAGCTTCACCCTGCGGTGTGGCTCCTTGCCACGGCTACGCGAGATCAGGTTGTAGCGCGTTGCCATCTGGTGCTGCAACCTGCGAATGTAGGCGTTGGCGGGCGGCAGTTCGGCGGTCGTCAAGCCCTTGTTGAGGACTTGATGAATAGCGTCTTCCGTCTCTAGCATTGCCTGCTTCGTGGGATCATCAAGCTCTCCAACAATAGTCCCGCTCTCTGGCATGTCTGTTTCCTCGCCATCCTCGTCGCCGACCTCAATCGAGGGAGCTACGGGGATGTCGAAGAGACGAGCCAGTGCGTGTTGCATTTGCGCGACGGTATTATTTTTCAGAATGATAATTAGTTTGCGGTCCTGCTCCGCTTGCTGCAAACGCTCCGGTTGACGTTTATAGTAGTTCTTGATTGTGATGATAGCATCGGCCTCGCGCTCGTTCGCCGTGATCACAACTGGCACACGTAACGCTCGCGCGGCATCTGTCAGTCTATCGCGACTCACACCGAACGGGTAGACGCGCATGGATTTCATGAGCGGCAACGGCAGGTTCGCGTCCTCCGCCGCATAGATGCCTTCCTCAAGAAATGGTCGCTCGGCGGTGACAAGTGCTGTACTACCAACCTGTTTGATCTCGGCGGGTGCCGTTCCGGTTGGAGCCAGTGCTCTCATCGAGACCTGTTCCTGGGTGCGTCCACGAAAGCGTTCACCGCGAATCATGCCGCCATCGCCAGGACGAGCATCCTGTTGCCCATTTTGACGATATCCATTCCAGTTGCTACGCCCATTGCGGTTCGAGCGTTCGTTGCGCTCTGGTCGCTGCTCGAAGGTGCGCGGTGTGAAGCCAGCATCGGGTCCGCCAAGATTGCCTGCACCCCAGCCCGGCAGGTCCATACCGCCCGTTGTGATACGGCGTGTACTGACTTGACCCGTGCCCTCTTCACGCGAACGCTCTTCCGAGACAAACGGCTGGCCTCGAAGCATGCTATCAACAGTGTCGGCGACATCGCGATGCACAATCGCCTCATCCCAGCTCTGTTGCTCGACCACAACATCGAAGGTCGGTGGCGACTTACGCTCGTTAATGGTTTTTTGTGTGTGACGACGACGCGCCTCCTCGTCACCCAACGTCACGGTTTGAATACCACCGATGAGGTCGGAGAGCGTCGGATTGACCAGCAGGTTGCCGAGCGAATTACCGTGCGCGGTCGCGACAAGCTGTACGCCACGTTCCGCGATGGTACGGGCAGCGAGTGCCTCTAACTCTGTCCCAATCTCGTCGATCACGATGACCTGCGGCATATGGTTCTGCACCGCCTCGATCATCACCGCATGCTGCTCTTCGGTACGTGCCACCTGCATACGACGCGCACGACCAATACCGGGATGTGGAATATCACCGTCGCCCGCGATCTCGTTTGAGGTATCGACGACGACAACTCGTTTATTGGCTTCGTCCGCGAGAACACGCGCTATTTCACGCAACAGGGTGGTTTTACCCACACCTGGGCGACCAAGTATTAGAATTGATTGTCCCTGCTCAACAATATCGCGAATCAGGGCAATACTGCCGACGACCGCTCGCCCAATGCGACAGGTTAGGCCGACAACTTTCCCCTTACGGTTGCGTAACGCGCTGATACGGTGTAGCGTACGCTCAATACCAGCACGATTATCATCTCCGAATTCGCCGATACGCTCAACCACATAGTCTAAGTCGGCTGAGGTTACAGGTTCAGAGCTAAGGATCACCTCCCCGTCTGGGAACCGGCCCTCGGCAAGACGGCCAAGGTCCATTACGATCTCCAGCAGTTCGCTTCGGTTTTCCAGCCGATAGACCGCGTCGCGGATGCTCGGCGGTAGAGCAGCCAGCAGAGCCTTCAGATCGTCAGTGATCACATGTTGCATAGGCAGTTTCTTTACCTCTCTTATATATAAAAGACCAACAACAAGTTTGTTATAGTAAAACAAGTCTCTGTATGGTTTAACTTTGTTCAGTCGGCTTAGGCAAAAGTCTCAGTGTCTTCTGGCGTGAATTGACCGTTCCAAGGCCCTTCAAGCCATAGGCCGCACGTTGCTCTAAGAGTGGATTCGTGCTTTGACGCGTGGCGAGTAAGGCCATGTGCCGCACGAGCAGGTCCTTTGTTGAGGTCTGCTCAAATCCGCTAGAGCGCAGAGCGTTGATGACAATAGCGTCATATTCCCTCACTATACAATAGATCGGGCGTCTATCATTTTCCTGAAGCCGCCGGATACCAAAGCGCAAAAGCGGCTCCGCGAGTTCGGCATGCTCAGGATGGACAGCAAGAAAAAGTCGGTGTGGCGTCGAGCCTTGACCTCGACAGAGCCGCACCCATGCCCCTATACGCACACCAACATCACAGATGTAGTTCTCATTTCGATTGGAAAAGAGAGGCTGTGTGCCAACATGCATCTTTGCGTATTCCTCGCTATTCTCCAGCAATTCCGCCATCTGCACCCGTTGCGGCGTGACAGAGCGATACAACTGGTGCAATCCCCACGCGTAGTGGCGATTCCAACGACGGAGCGATGACAGGGGAGGCTCGTTTTGTCCGCTTTTTGAATCCGCGCCGTAGACGTAAGTCAATTCGCGGGCATAGCGTTGAAAACCAGAGCGTTGGAACAGGCCAAGTTCTGGTGTTTCGTCCTCCACTCTCGCAAATATACGTAAAATGCCGTGCATTGCCGCCATCTCGGTCGTGTATTCGAGTAATGCCGTAAGCACCTCGTCTTCACTTGAACCGGGAAGGTTGCGTTGCACGATAGAGGCTAAATAAGACATATCCCAGGCGGTACCCGAAGGGCGCTCGCGCATCTGCGCGAAACCCAGGATACGCCAGTGATCTTCACATATCCATGTACGTGAAGTCGGATTAAGTGGAAGTATGTTTCTAAGTAAGGGTGAAGGGGTGAGGTAGTCCTCCACCGGCTCTAACCAGCAGACAAAGTTCGCAAACTCATGGTGCCTGCTACGAGCACGGCGGTCAATGGCGTAGATGATGCCCGGCAAATCCACGAACAGAACCGGTCGAATCATCAGCACTCCTACGTCTCGTCGGGACCGATCTATCGTCTCAGCTCAAACAACTGACGCGGTAGATGCGCCCGTTACGATGTGACGCTCTGAACTATGCGGAGAAAGTAATGATGGAAACGTGGGTCGCGTTGACCTTCGGTTACTGCAACCTCCGGGTGAAACGCAGTCCCTAGCAGAGTTCCTTCACGGACGGCGACGATGGTTCCGTCATCGAGCCTCGCCAGCACTTCTACCTGTGGCTCCACCGTTTCTACGGCTGGCCCCCGGATAAAGAAGGCGTGGAACGGGGCTTCCCCTAATGCCGGTACCGAAAGATCGGTTTCAAAACTCTCCCGCTGACTACCAAACGCGTTGCGACGGACCCGTATGTCGAGCGATGCCAGTAAAGGCTGACCAGCAAGCGCGTTGTCCGTCTCTTTCGCTAATAAAATTAGACCTGCACATGTTCCCCAAACGGGAACTCCTTCTCGAATTTTCTGTCTGAGTATCTCATCTAACCCGTACTCGACCATCAGTTTCCCAATGGTTGTACTCTCGCCACCTGGTAATATTATACCATCAATTTCGCCAAGATGCTTGGGTAGTCGAACAGGAATTCCAATCACTTCGATTCCCAACATCGAGGCCGCCATATTCAGTGCCTTCAGGTGTGCCTCGAAATCACCCTGTAATGCTAATACGCCTATACGTAGTGTTTGGTTGGACATTTTTGCTACCCTATGTGAAAATCTTTTTGTAAGATGTTTTCATTCAACCCATGCGGCTTTGCCGCATGGGTTGAATGAAAACATCTTGCTCTACCAACCGCGTTTTGCCATTAATTCATTCTCAGGTAGCTGGCTAATGTTGATGCCAACCATCGGCTCACCGATGTTGCGCGAGACTTCCGCGATAATCTCCGGGTCCTGGTAATGCGTGGTGGCGCGTACAATAGCCTTCGCGCGCTTGAGCGGATCACCGGATTTGAAGATGCCGGAACCAACGAACACACCCTCCGCACCCAAACGCATCATCAAGGCAGCATCGGCTGGCGTCGCGATGCCACCGGCAGAGAAGTTCACAACAGGAAGCTTACCTGTGCGCGCAACCTCTTTGACGATCTCATAGGGCGCGCCAAGATTCTTCGCCTCGGTCATCAATTCCTCTTCCGGCAGGTACTGCAAACGGCGAATACCATCCATAATCGTGCGCATGTGACGTACCGCCTCGATGACGGTGCCAGTGCCAGCCTCACCCTTTGTACGCATCATCGCGGCACCCTCGCCGATAC
>CAXTUE010000268.1:0-6805 GCA_964247355.1 uncultured Ktedonobacteraceae bacterium
CGAGTTGGACCACTTCAATATATTCTTATACTGAGTCTCGTGGTCGTAGTCTGTACCCCTTTTTTCCTCACTTTCTTCTTTTTTCAAACTTCTTATAGAACGCTTTCAGTGACATTGATGATGCTTGTTGCCGGAAGCGTCAACCTTTATGTTGGTAGCAAACAGGTACACCTCTCGAAAAGAAATGACATGTCTCTTCCCTGGTGGAAGCACTATCTCGTCATGATGGGCTTGTTTGAAATGAGTCTTGGCGGGTTACTGCTTATTGATAGCCCACAAATCCGCCATCTGCTCAATGAGACGCTTTTCGACGTACTCGGTACATTTCTTCTTGCGCTTATCTTAGGTTTTGGCATCTACGCACTTGTACTAACTGTGCGGGATATTGCAAAAACTTCCACATCACGTCGATCTCTGTAAAAAGAAACTAAAACAAGAATATATCTTAGAGAAAGAGTAACAAAAACAATGTTTTCATACATTGGTCTTTGGATTGCAGTCATCTATCCCCTCTTTGCACTAATTATGAGTGGGATATACTACTTTAAATTTCCGCAGTACCACAATACAAGAATCCTTCTTGCTCTCGTTGCTTTTATCCTGCTTACTCTCACTGGACTGCTTTTGATTTTCGTTCAACCATATTGGCCTCTAGCAATAAGAGCTGATAGTCGTCTTAGCTTTTTGATAGCAATTTTTACATTGACCATGTTTATCTACCAGGCTCTCATTCTCTACTCACAGTCGAAGGGACAACAAGGCAGAAACGTTCTTCTCGTGTCCGTTGCTATTTTAGCAATCACATCTATTAGCTACGCTATTTACGCTATCCACACTATCGTCACCTCTATTGCTCATTGATAACACAAGAGCAAATACCCTAAACGCATGTGTTTAACACAACAATACCTTTGGAAGCAAATATACACTTCACAAAAAGGAATAAAGCAATGATGCAATGGATTACTTCCTTTGCTGCATGGTTTCAGTTGAGCATAGCTGTGTTCATCACAATCGGATGCTTTGTGGCCTATCAGCAACCTCACTTCCATAACACAAGAACAATGCTTGCTCTCATTGTACTCGTGTTCCTTACTCTTACTGAATTGTTTCTGGTGCTTGCTCAAGCATATTCAATCATTCCTACAAGACCATTGAGTCCCCTCTTGCTTACGACAATTTATGGATGTTGCGTGTTCATTGGTGCGTCGGAGTTTCTCTTCAGAAAGTTACAAGGTCGTGGCTTGAATATTGCGAGGGTATGCGTAGCGATATTGTACATCGCATTTACTGTCATCGTTGTAGTTGGATACATTTACAACCTATAAGATATCTCTGATAGCAAGTACTGTGAAATCTAATGTATAAGTACTACATACAGGAAAGAAAAAAGAGATGAAGAATTTTGACTGGTTCGACTTATCACTTGTATGGAAAATTGGGTCAATCATTGCCGCTATTGTCTTTGTCTTGCTGGCTATTATTCCACTCTTCATGGGAATTTCCATCATCAAGATCATCACAGTAGAGACAGGTGTCATTACCGCTTGGATTGTTTTTATGCTGCTCTACGGCATTTTGACTTAGATTATTCGCCATAAACGACAAGCATAACAAATCTCGTTTGTCGAACGGCTTGGTTCTGGCATACTTTACATGGATGATGAGTTCCTTAGATAGAAATCGCCTCTTTGAACACAAAACGAAGAATAAAAAGAAAGAAACGTTGTTATGAGAAAAAAGTCTTTACAAAGAAACTTACTACTTATAGGCTTCTTTTTTGTTGGATTAGCAGGGGCAGATATTATTTCTGAAATCTTAAGTAAACCTTCAGGTTTATCAATCATACTTACAGCTCTATCATCGGTAGCTTTTCTCGTTTTCGCTACCCTAGCCTTCTTGCTTCTTATCTTTAATAGATACATCCCTCCCCAAAACCGCGAATAGACGTGACCATTTGTCACGTATGCAACTTACTCACTTACATATTATTTGGACACCGCTTACAACTCATTATTGCTTAACGCAAGATATTTGGTGATGCGCACGGCGTGGAAGACACGACAGAGCGTATATAGTAGTGACAGTGGCTTGCCCCTGTCTGCCCTCCACGCCCTGCGCTTCTGCTAGTCAACATCCCACTGTTAGCCAATATGCGCCAGCGACTCCACACTCGCATCAGGCGCAGCCGCCTTCTCTTCCTCAGTTGGCTTGTAAGCATACTTATCGGCACGTCCCCCCGGCAAGAGAAACATAACGCCGAGACCGATAACGGCAAGCACGAACATCAGGCCAAACACCCAGAACAAACTCTGCGAGAGCGCGTTCTGGAGTTGAGCGAGAAATGCAAGTGGCAGTGACGCCCGTAAATCAGGCGTAAGCAACACGTTCGCGGGCGCAATATTTTTCGGCAAACGACTGGCAACATCCGCGAATTGTGCATAAATTGGTGCGAAACGCGCAACCATCTGTGCGTTGAGAATTGTTCCCATAATCGCTACACCAACGGTTCCACCCATCGTACGGAAAAACTGGGTCGTCGCCGTCGCCACACCACGCATATTCCACGGTACCGCGTTTTGCACCGAGAGAATAAACACAGAACTTGCAAACCCTAGCCCTGTCCCAATCAGCACCATCGCCACAATGATAAAGATCAGACTTGTCTGCGCATTAAAGAACATTGACATCGCAACACCAATTGTTGACAACAACATGCCAACCACCGCAGTTACACGATAGCCATAGCGAATCGCAATCCTTCCACTAATCGTCGCCGCGATAGGCCATGCCAGCAAAAGCGGACCGAGCGTCACGCCCGCACTCGTCGCGCTACCACCTTTGACTCCCTGCACAAAAAGCGGTACATACGAGGTAATGCCAAACATCAGAACGCCAAGCACCACACCGCCGATACTCGAAATGGTAATAATTGGATTCTTAAAGAGCACAAGCGGCAGAATTGGCTCCTCCGCGCGTTGCTCGGTTCGTACAAACAGAAAAAAGAGCACAACAGCTATAGCGAATAAGCTAATACTCGGTAGCGAATTCCATGCCCACGTCGTCCCACCCTGTAACAAGGCAAACAGCAAAGCAACCACACTTCCAGTAAGCGTCGCTGTTCCCAGATAGTCCAGGTGATGCTTCTTGCGCTCAACATTCTCTTTTAGCGTAAAGAACAGTAAAAGCATAGAGAGGAGACCAAAGGGAATATTGATAAAAAAGACCCAGCGCCACGAAAAGTTATCAACGATCACTCCACCAACGGCTGGCCCAATAATGCTCGACAAACCCCACACGCCACTAAACAAACCCTGTATTCTTGCTCGTTCTTCCAGCGCAAAAATATCGCCGATAATCGTAAGCACAATCGGCAATACCGCACCTGCACCAAGCCCTTGAACGGCGCGGAAGATAATCAGTTGCTCCATCGACTGCGCCGCACCCGATGCCGCCGAGCCAATCAGAAATAGCGATGCCCCAAACAGAAAAAGCGGTTTACGCCCATAAAGGTCCGCAAGCTTGCCATAGATCGGCACTGTAGTGGTCGACGTGAGGAGATAAATGGAAAATACCCATGAATAGAGTGTAATTCCTCCCAGTTTCCCCACAATGCTTGGCATTGCGGTCCCAACAATGGTCGCATCCAGGGATGCCAGTGCCATACCCAACATGAGTGCTATGGTGATAATAATTTTCGCTTGTTTCGTCATCCCTGTTTTCCCTTTTTCTTATAAAGCATAGCCTAAGAAGAAAATATTATGTGGAAATCAGGCTGTACCTGATTTCCACATAATATTTTCTTCTTAGATAGAAGCACTAAGCCTGAACCTCGACGCCCTTCCAGAAAGCCACATGGTCCTTGATTTGCTTGGCAGCATCCTTTGGCGCGGGATAATACCATGCAGCGTCTTTGTTCTCTTTGCCATTAACCTCAATGGTATAGTAGCTAGCAAGACCTTTCCACGGACATGTGGTGTGTGTATCGGTCTCCTTGAAGTATTCACGCTTTACGGAGTCGGGTGGAAAGTACTGGTTGCCCTCGACAACCTCTGTCTTATCGCTTTCGGCGAGTACAACGCCGTTCCATACCGCTTTTGCCATCAGAAATGCTCCTTTTCCTACTGTACGCTTGCGTCTCTGCAAGCACTACTTACATAATAGACGATACTACATAAAATGCAGTATGTCCACCCAAAAATTCCCCTTTACTAGGCAAATACACAAAAATGCACGGAGACTTTCGTGGTCTCCGTGCATTTTCGCATAGTTTCTTGACAAAAAATTTTAGCGATTTTTCTTGATAACGACAGTATGCGCTACTTTATCGCCTAGACGCTGACG
Organism: uncultured Ktedonobacteraceae bacterium; assembly: GCA_964247355.1. GTDB lineage: Bacteria > Chloroflexota > Ktedonobacteria > Ktedonobacterales > Ktedonobacteraceae > JBBQVS01. Next base: position 4,345 of record CAXTUE010000268.1, read on the forward strand.
ATGTGCCGAGTTCCACACGATGATTGCGCCAACGAGGTATACAAACAGCCCGTCTATGATACGCAGGAGGTTACAGACAATGGACCCACCCCAGCCAATTGGTGCGCCATCCTCCCGTACCACACGCAGACCCAATGCAAGTTTGCCAACCGTCGCGCCCGTCGTGGCTTCCATCACAATAAAGTAAGCAAGAGCTAAAAGACCAGAAATGCTTCCTGAAACGGCAAGACGAGACGGGTCTGTGCCCATCCCACTCACTCCATTGATGATACCAGCAACGACGCCGATAATAATCCCATCAATCAGTATCGCAAGAAAACGTGGACCGACACCAACATATTGCATCGCTGGTGCATATCCTGGTGCCTGATTATACATTTGTTGTTGCACGTTCTACCTCCTAAAAGTGTACTTTATACATACTCTATATATACGCTAACAAAAAGAAAACAAGTTTATACAAACCCATCCAATATCATACTATAGGTTCTATAAAGTCAACTGTGTCTATTAACCAGTATAGCAGCAGATCAAAACGCTCTTACCTCTTGATATAAGAGCATTATAAACCTATCTTCATTGGAATAATACGCAAGCTGAGGCGCGTTATACATTACAAGATGCACGAGAAATGCTACATGTTCCTCTTAATGTGTTGAGCAACAAAGGAATAGGAGACAATAGACACAATGAACATTAGAACAATGCTGAAAAAACCGTCCTATCTTGCATTGACGATTCTTTTAACACTCTTCTTTATTGCACTATACGGCTTTTTTGATTTGCGTGAAGGTGGCAAACACACAACACTGCTGACAACACACATACGCCCGATCGACTTCTACGTTCACTATTTCGGCCTGTGGTACGTCGTATGGTCGATTATATTTGATGTCCTCACATCATTGTTCTCCGCGATTCTAATTTCGCTCACCATCGCTAACTACCGTGCACATAGTCCGATGTTTACAGGAACAGCATGTTCTACAGTCGCAACACTGGGCTTGGGCATTGCTACCTTTGGCTGTCCTGGCTGTGTTATGCCCATCGCTGGCACTGTCGGAGCTATTTTCTTGACCAAAACGCTCCCATTTTTCGGCTTAGAATTTAAGGCACTTTCGCTCGTTATTGTCCTCGGCACACTTGTATGGTTACTGAGACGATTAACCCCACAAACAAAGCTTGCCACAAACACAGTTCCACGACGCGTTCAATAAATTTCTAGACAAAGATGGAAGAGTTATAATTACCCCAATTTCAAATAAGCTCTGCTTGACTCTCTGTCCACTTTTTCGGTATACTAAGAAGCGTCAATGATCGGACTATCCAATATATTCGGGCAGGAGGAAGTTGTTATGCCTCTCAAGACACAAGCCGCAACTGAAGTTGCACGGTTTCTTGCGCATCATCCAGCACCTGAGCAAATTGTGGCTTTTCATCCCTCTTCTGAGGTTACTGAACGAGCATACGAACTCATATATAATGAGCGTGAAGGCTCGCTTACTGAAGAGGAACACAAAGAACTTGAGAGCTATTTGATGATTGAATATCTGATGGAGCTGGTTAAGCTTGAAGCCCAGCGACAACTGAGACAGCAGGCATCCTAAGATTATGGGTAAGAAACCCGCTATCCCCGAACGGTTACGGCGTCAGGCTCAAGAGCGTGCTCAAGGAAGATGTGAATACTGCCTCATTCATGAAGCAGATATGTACTATCCGCACGAAGCGGATCATGTGATTGCTGAGAAACACGGAGGACCGACCTCACTTGAGAACTTAGCCTGGGCATGTTTTTATTGTAACCGTTTCAAAGGCTCGGACCTCGCATCGGTTGACCCCACCTCAAACAAAGTTGTTCTCCTCTTTCATCCTCGTCAGCAGCAATGGAAGCGCCATTTCCATCTCAATGGTGCGCTTATAGAAGGTGTTACCGCAAGTGGGCGGGCTACTGTCTCTCTTCTTCATCTTAACGACACTGAACGAGTAACCCACCGGCTTGGGTTGATTGATCTTGGTCACTATCCTCCTCGATAGAAAACCAGTTACTCGATAGCTTCAAAGCGTGTTGCCTTACCATCACTCGCCACAAATGCGCCGGGACCACAGAACCAGTCCTCTTTCGCCGTGAGAATATGAAACGAATTGGATTCGTCATTTCCCCAGAAGAGTTCTAGCGTCATACCTACTAGCTCTTCGTCCGGCAGTGTCAGCGTCAACGTATCCAGCACCACTGTTGTCTCCGGCCCGACCTCGCCAATAATGGTGCCCGATGCTAGCACATCGCCGGAATGTTCGGGATGTGGCAGAGCAATCATACTGTTCGCGCTCGCCGGTGCAAGCACCTTATAGCGTTGTTCTACCTCGGCATCGACGCCAATCACCACTGATGCAGAGACGCGCGACCAACGCCAGAAGACGTTGAGCGCAACATGTTCGCGTGGTTCATTGATTGCATGTATCG
>CAXTUE010000269.1:0-6795 GCA_964247355.1 uncultured Ktedonobacteraceae bacterium
GAGATGCTCTCCTTCTATATCCTCCTTCTCGTCGCTCGCAATGAAACAACTACAAATCTGATTGGGAATGCTCTGCTCTGCCTGGACGAATTTCCTGATGCTATGCAGAACTTACGGACAGAGCCAGAGCTGATTCCCTCTGCGATTGAAGAGGTGTTACGGTATCGCTCACCAGTCCAATTTACTGGTCGTGCCGCAACTGCTGACACCGTTGTGGGAGGGCAAGAGATTAATGCTGGTCAGGGAGTGCGTCTTCTCATCGGGTCAGTGAATCGGGACGAGTCCCAATTTCCCAATGCCGATACTTTCGACATACAACGAACACCAAATCGCCATCTGGCCTTCGGACATGGCATCCACTTTTGTATCGGAGCTCCTCTAGCACGGTTGGAGGCAAAGATCGCACTAACATCTCTTCTACAACGCTTTAGCAAGATTCAACGGGTACAAAACGTTTCGTTAGAGCATATTGGGAGCCCACTTGTGTATGGAGTAAAACATCTTCCCGTGACTCTATAAAAACGTTAAGAGGCTGCTTCCTCACATGAAAGGTCAGAGGGTCTTCCGCTATACCTAACCCTAGTATTGTTCGTCACTGACCTTTTCCATCCAATCAACAGTCTTGCCATCAAGCTTTTCTTGAATAGCTGTGTGCGTCATCGCTGTCGTTGCTGTGGCACCATGCCAATGTTTCTCGCCCGGCGAGAACCAGATTACGTCTCCCGGTCGAATTTCTTCAATCGGGCCGCCCCAGTGCTGAGCCTGCCCCAGGCCAGCCGTTACGATCAGTGTCTGACCCAGAGAGTGAGTATGCCATGCGGTCCGAGCACCAGGCTCGAAGGTAACGCTGACACCAACTACACGAGCAGGCTCAGGTGCCTCAAACAGGGGATCAAGCCGTACTGTGCCAGTGAAATATTCGGTCGGTCCTTTGCCAGAAGGCTGGGAACCACTCCTTTTGATCTCCATATTATGTATCCTCTTTATGATTACAACTATAGGGGAATAAAACGATAGTTCACTTGGGGTCATGTAAGTATCATAGCATGGAATTTCCGCATACACAAAGAGAACTTCGAGGTCGTGAAGACTTTGAGCTGTCGTAGTAATCTCCTAGATAATGGAGCAGTTGAGATGCTTCTAAAGAGACAAGCTGCCACTGAGTGATAAGGTTGGCACAGGCCAGAGCATGGGGAAGATATGAAGGAGAGCACAGCAGTGAAGAAGCATTTTTAGCGGAACGCACTGCGCGATTAACAACCCGCACAGCTCGTTCTGCCCACTGCCGTTGCGTATGTTCGTCCATCTTGTCCTTCAAAACTGCTCGTACAAGACGATGCATGCTCAACATTTTTGTCTGTAGATTACGATGCAGTAGAGAGTATCGACGCACGATCGCAAGAACTTCATCCAAATCTAGTAAATTAGGGGCCAGTCGCTGGAGAGGCGAGCTTAGTTCAATTAGTCCCTCAGCAATAATCTCTTCTGGAATCGCATCATACGCTAAAAAAGCACACAAACGTAAGAGATCAGCGGCAGCAGGATGAGCCTGTTCTAACTTCTGGAAGCACTGGGAGAAGGTCATACTAACCGAAGTGGGATGGACAGCACTATCATATCCACGACGATGCAGTAATCTTGTTCCTTGACTCTGAAAACGTACGATATAATCCTCCAGACTACGTCCTGTCTCTTCTATATAAGCTCCAGCCTGATCCAGGCCGAGTGGCAGACCATCCATCAATAGGGAAATTTCTTGAGCAATTTTTGCGGTTGTCTTGGATGCCTGTTTGAGTAAAGCATCTGGGGCAAGGTACTTCGCACGACGTAGGAGAAAAAGAGCACCCTCTTCAGGATGCATTGGTTCGATGTCCATACACATTGCTGCCATTCCTGTTGCTTGAACATGTGTGGTCATAAGTATATGACCTCTTCCATGAGAAGGAACGATGTCTTGCACAATAGACATTTCTTCTACATTATCTAGGATCAGCAGCCATCGTTCCTGTGTGCCAAGCCATCGTTTGATACCCGCAACAACGCATTGCGGCTTCTGCTCAGTGCTCTCAGGCAGCTTTAGCATATTGGCTAGACTTACAGCATCACCTTTAAGTACATTAGATGTCTCTGCACACAACCACAAAACGGCGGAATAGTCGTTGCGGTAACGATAAGCATATTCGATGGCAATCTGCGTTTTACCAATCCCTCCCAATCCACTTAGAGCTTGTATGTGTAGACGTGACTGAGCAGAGTTCGTATGAAATACATGATAGAGACAGACTAAAATATCCTCACGACCAGTAAAAAAAAGATTTCTGCGATATGGAATGTTCCAGAACGATGAAGTTGCTAAAGTCGTACCCTCTACACTAAAAACTGTTCTGAATAAGGTCTCACTGCCCACTTGAAAAAGCTGACAGATCTGCTGTCGATAATGTGGATGGGGAATAGCTTTATTGTGTTCCCAACGATTGACGCTTCTTGCGGTCGTTCCAAGCTCACGTGCTAGCTTTTCTTGGGACCAATGGAGGCGAAGCCGTTCATGGAGAAGACGTTGGCCTAAACTTAGGGGTAATACAGATGGCATGTAATCTATCCTTCTCGTTATAGAGCTAAATAATTAAAATCCTCTTTTCTATCAATCAAATTATATATCATAATTATTAATTTATAATAATATTTTTATTTTTACCTGCATTTTTCCCTTTAAGGGATTTTTACAAAATGTCAGGGAAATGTCAGGGAAGTGACATGGTAGATTTCCTCTTTTTCAGATATGCTTTCCTCTGTGTTCTGTGATACAGGCTTCACCGTTGATTGTTGATTATCTGTAAGATAAGGACTCCACTTTCCCTTCCAGAGATGAAATTCCGCTAAGGAGTTACTGACCATCATTTTGGAGTATCCACACATCTTTTACTCCTCTTGACAATATTTTTCTATGCAAAGATGCGAAATGACGACCCTTTAGTTCAGTAGAAACGAGCAAAGTAAAACAGGATTTCATCAAATTGCGTGTTTTCCTACAAACCATGAGAAAGTGAGATTACATATGACTCTCCGACTACGACGGCAAAAATCCGTGCAAAAACCAGCATTTCCCACCGTTGCGTTTCTTCTCTCGCTGTTCTTGACCATATTTTGTATTACCATCCTGCTCTCTCAAGCGTCATCACCGCTTGTTCACGCAGCAACATCACAGAAAAATGCCTCCTCCGCTTCACCGCTGATCTTTGGCACCAATTTGAGTCTCCAGAATGGTTCAGATCCCTTTCTCACTGACGCAAAGTTTGTCCCCTTGCTTCAACAGATTCATACACAGATCATACGCCTTCCTGTCCGTCAGGGCATGTCAGAGTCAGTTGTTAAAGCTGCCGCACAGAAAGTCCATGATATGGGAGCTTCTGCGCTCGTTATTTTAGGCGGACAAAAGCGTACTAATCCACTTGCCGATGATACACCAGTTGTGCAGGATATGAATGCCATTTTTGGAAACAGCCGCGTTTATTATGAATTTGGCAACGAGGAAGACCTTCCACCCAATGCTGTTTCCGCATCTCAATATACAGATACAACCGCAACGTCCTGGAATGCTGTAATTCCTAAACTCAAGAGTTTAGCGAATAACGCCTTTTTTATTGGTCCTGTCAACTATCAATATAATGATGCCTATCTCCGATACTTTCTGCAACATGCCAATCCCCGTCCTGATGCGGTCAGTTGGCATATGTACACCTGCGATACCGATGGCATCTATGGTCCTAAGCAGTCGGAAAGCACCTGCCTTGCAAATCTGGATAGCTGGACGCAATACTTTAGCGATGCACGTACAGCTATGCATGCAACTCTTGGAGGAAATACTGAACTACCTATTATCATTTCTGAGTGGAACTACGATCCGCATATTCCACAGGACAATGGAGATAGTACGTTCATCAATGCCTGGACTACTAAAGCACTTGGGTTGCTTGCCAGCAACAATGTCTTTGCATCCATGCAGTACGCTGTCGACAATCTAACTCCCCTCATTAACAATGATCAATTGACCCAGCAAGCCCTTACCTTCCAGAGCGAATACACTCTCTTAGTTGACAGCGGCTCACAAACACCTACTCCACAACCCAGCCCCACTTCAACACCTGTGTCAACCCCAAGCCCAACTACAACTCCACCATCAGACTCTGGCTTCGGGTTCGAGGATGGAACAACGGACGGCTGGGGTACACAAGGACACATTACAGCCGTCAATAGTACCGATTATGCTTACACGGGAACACATTCACTCGAAGTAAAGTTTCCCAGCACAGGAAATGGTGACTATCCCTACACTTCTGTCGCTGGCTCTCATCTCTCACCAGCACCACAAACAAACCAAATCCTCACAACTTACGTGTATGCTCCCACGTCAGCCTCTCTCTCTGTCAGTGCCTATCTCTTCGTTCAGGACAACACATTTACCTGGCACAAAGAATCTCCAATTAAGCTCACAAAGGGGACATGGACAAAGCTGACCTTTGCGGTTCCCACAGACGCGAATCAGATCGGTGTTCAGTTCAACGGCACAGGAAGTGGAAGTGTCTACCTCGATGAGGTGCGCTGGAGCTAGTAACTTCACGATAAAGGAGAGATGCGTCAAGCGTTGAAGCTGCCGGGACTGTCACAACGCTTGACGCATGCCGTCTACGCGGCTGCGACCATATGTTGCAAGGCAGGTATGACTTCTTCCCACCGCCGCGTTTTCAAGCCACAATCCGGATTCACCCACAATTGTTGATCTGGCAGGACATCGAGCAGGTGTCGCAGGATCTGTTCATATTCATGCTGGGAAGGAATACGCGGCGCATGAATATCGTAAATGCCAGGACCCACTGCGTTGGGATAATGCGCGGTGAGAAAGGTGTTGAGCAATTCCAGATGAGAACGAGACGCTTCGATTGAGAGGACATCAGCATCCATACTGGAGATCGCTTCAAAGATATCCTCAAACTCCGAATAACACATATGAGTGTGAATCTGCGTCTCATCAATCACACCCGAGGAAACCAGGCGAAAACAATTGACTGACCAGGCTAAATACTCTGCCCAATCACTTCGTCGCAACGGTAAACCTTCGCGTAACTCTGGCTCGTCAATCTGGATAATCCGAATACCCGCTGCTTCCAGGTCCTGAACTTCTTCACGTAATACTAGCGCCAGTTGAGCACAGGCCAATCTCTTCCTGAAGACGATTCGTGCGCGTGATTTCCTCCCGTAGAAAGGCCTCGTAGTCTGTGTTCTCTAACTTTCCACCGATAAATGCGGCCCGTGCCGCCCGCACACTGTCGGTCTGCGAAAATGAACCAATGGTGGTGGGCAAAAGCGGAAGCGCAAGAATATTCTGTTGCTGAACCAGCCGCACAGCATAGGGGCTCTGGCGACGAACCTCTTGATCTTTCACGGCAGCTACACGTTGCTTCACTTCTGGATCATGGATGATTGGCGATGTTCTACGTTGTTCCAGAGCTTGGCGCGCTGCTACTTGCTGTTCCAGGGATGCATGCTGACTCTGCATCCTAGTGAAGTCTGGTCAGGAGTACTACTTCTTCGAGCTTTTGCTGGGCAAACGCAAGCCACTGCATTAAGTCGCTTCCTAGGTGCATCTCTTGTGCCAGATCAACCGGGACATGCAACAATGAGCACGAGGGAGCAAGCAAAACCCGTTCGGTCCCCAACTTCTGGGTCGCTACTCTGTTGAGGGTCAGCGCACGATCCAGGTCTGTGCGCCAGACATTGCGGCCATCAACAAGACCAAGCGAGAGAATTAAGGAGGACGGGGCCGCATCTAGGGCCAGAGCCCGTTGCTTGGGAGCACGCACAAGATCCAGATGGATCGCAGCTACAGGCAGATGAACAATTTCTGAGGTGTAGGGGCCCAGGTCACCAAAATAGGTGGCAAGCAAGAAACTCATCAATGGGCTTGGTAGACGCAAGTTTGAATGTCTGCTAAGGCTGAAATTCAGGCACAATGTAGTGGTAATTAGTATCAAACCATTTGGTCATTTCCATGGCCGGCAGGGCTTCGTTCTGATTCTGATCGCGCACCATTCCTCTCGCCATGGCAAAATAAAGCGAGAGATCAATCTGCTTTCCATCCCAATGATAGCGTTCAGGGATAACACCAAACAGGGCAATCGTATCAAGCACCTGATCGTAAAGAGAAAAATCATTGGAGGGAATATGATGCAGGCCAAGCTGTTGCTGGAGCAACCAGTGTTGCTTACGCAGCTCGGCGGCACTGGCGAGAAGATCTTGCTCACTGATGCGACTAAACCAGAACTGCTCTAATGCTTTCTTTAATTCGCGTTGCCTGCCAATACGGGGATAACCGAGGTTACTAGCTTGCAGCATGATGTTTCCTTTTTTGTGTCCGCTCAAAAAATACTGCCTCCACGGCAAAAGAGGCAAAGCAGATAAGAAAAAACACTGCTAAAAGCAGGCAAGGAAACTGACTGCTGGTCTCTCTTTTGCGCGAAGAGATGGCTCCATAAACTTAAAGGTGGGCATTCAGACTCAACCTCAAGCGGTTTCACCGTTGCGCGACAGCGCCGGATTTCCACCGGACTTTCCCCATTCTCAGCGATGCCACGACAACATCGCCCCTTAAGTACGACCCCGTGCTCTATAAAAAGCAGCATAGAGTTATCTCAAATTTTAGGCTATCATTTTTTCTGAAAAAAGTCAATCAGCATTAGACTTCATTGTTACGGATCAGTGATATTGTCAGGGGAAGAGAGATCAGTGAAAATGTCAGTA
>CAXTUE010000270.1:0-6773 GCA_964247355.1 uncultured Ktedonobacteraceae bacterium
GTGTATAGATTGGATAGCTCTGTAAAAATGTTGTGAGATGTTCTTTTGAATAGAGCGGTATGCCCAGGAAATGAGAGGCGGTCTTATTATTGACGAGAGTCTGGCCGTCTAAGTCGAGCACAACCACGCCTTCGGTCATAGCGTTGAATACTGCATCGAGTGTGTTCGCTCGTTCGGTTGCGATCTTCGCCATGTGGTTGGCGTTTGTGAGTAACTGGCTCTTCTCTATCGCGAGGGCGCATTGCGCGGCTATATCCTGAGCGAACGCAAGATGGCCCTTTGCTGGTTGACGTGTGATGCGATTGTAGTTGACAAAGGCAAAGCCGACGCAATGCTTTTCCTCAGAGAGAAGCGCATTTCTTTTTTTACGCTTACTTCCATTTCTCGCACCGACCATAAGTGGTACGACCAAGACATTGTTTAAGCCAAACTGTTGATACCATTCTTTCTCGAGGCCCGTTATCTGGTCGTGTAGAAAGAACCGTGGTACTTCATTCTGAGCGGTTTCACTACAACGAGGCAAATCTTCTATCGGGGGTGAGGTTGGTGTGCATGGAGAATCCGAAGTCGTACTTGCTGGAAGGAGAACGCCGTTGTCCAATAGCGCGATAGTGCCGCCATCGGCTTCCAGGCCATTGACAAGATGTCGAGTTGCAATGCCTAATATGGTTGAGAGGTCCTCGTTTGAGTTAACCGCCATCGCCACTTCATAGATAGATTGAGCACGTTTGATTAAGCGTTCTGCTCGTTTGCTCTCGTTTTGAGCCTGCTTATAGAGGCGTGCATTGTCAATCGCAACGGCGGCTTGTTGGCCAATAGCGCGTACCAGTTGCTGTCTACCTTCAGAAAATGATTGTGTTTTACCTGGACTATCCAATGACAGCATGCCGACAATCCGACCTTCGCGGCGAAGAGCGACAAAGAGAACAGAGCGAGCAAGGAATTGCTCTGCGAATGTCTTCATATCTGGCTCATTGAGCATATTCTCGATGATAAGAATGCCGTTGGCCTCCATTAAGCGTTGCGCAAACTTGTTTTGCGAGGAGAGAGTGAATGGATACCACAGGCGTTCGCCAGCTTTAATTACTTTTAGAGAAATGTCGGGTGTGGAGAGAAAATATGTTTTAGGAACAAAAAGGTTCCGTGCATCTTCAAAAAGCCAAACTGCGCAACGTTCGACTTCACATACCTCTATTGTACGTTTTACTAATATCTGAAGAATGGCAGAGAGATCGAGAGAAGAGGCAAGAAGTTCTGAAAGTTCACGTAGAATCGAGCATTCTCGTAGTGCTTGTTGTAGCTGTGTACGCTCCTGATCGCTAGTAAATAAAGTACTATCACTCGGCATGTTATCAACCTCTCATGGGAGTAAGAAATAAATAGTGGTAGGGCTAAAGATGGGTAGAAATTTATTCAATCATATGAACACACTTCGTTGTGCTTTAGGGTGTTTGCATACATAAAAGTGTAACAGATGGAAATAGGACGCGTCAAGGCGTACTTCTAACTGGTAGTGCTTGTGTCAACGTATTCGCATGATATAATAGCTCCGTTGCCTATACACTGAAGTAGAGGTTTTAGAAGAATGTTCTTACATAGAAACATATTTTGGCACAGACAATTCGTGGCTCGATGCAAGGAGAACCGACTGCATGGCAATGAGTATTGGTATCGACTATAAAGCTGGGAAGTGGAAGACGTGTTTTACTGAAAATGGACAGACAATAGAACTATGTACATTTGAAGACAGTGATGCAATTCTTGCCTATATTGAGAATATTTGCTTGCTCTATCCAGAACCTATAATTGCACTTTCCTCAACACTAGAGACAACACTTTGTTCATTGCAAGCATTGGTTGTAAAGCAAGAGGAAGAAGTCAGTATGTCCGACATGGCTGATGTGCAGAAATTTCTCATCACTATAAGTTCTTTCAGCACAAAAACCTTTCATCTACCGGCTTTAAAGAATTTGAAGAGTATACCGCGCTATCGAAAGCGTAAGCGCAAAGACCTTGGGGATGCTGATAAGCTTTGCTCGGTAGCGACTTTGTTGTATCGTATGCGGCAACAGGAAGCTGCGTGGTCCGAGATGCGTTTCCTTTACTTAGAGGTTGGTGAGGATGATAGGAGCATTGTAGTGGTTAAAGATGGACGGGTCATAGATGGCCTCACGGTGTCTGTAGAAATGGATGAGGATGAAGATGAGGAAGAGCGTGAGCAGGCGTTCTGGGAGGGGCTAGCGGAGGATGTGGCGGGCTTGATGGCTATACATCACTTTGAAGATGTTGTTGTGATCGACCGGCGTTCCTCTATGCAAGATAAACTGGATAAAAGCACGGTGGTTGATCGTCTAGGAGATACGTACCAGTTCTATCTCTTTCCCAATGATGAGTCTGAGCAGGAGGGTTTTGAAACGGCAGTTGGTGCTGCATTGGTTGCTGAGGGGCTATTTCGTCCAGGGCTTGCAGCAGAGGTCGTGAAGCGTTTGCAGATTAAGTAAAAGGGCTTACTTTTAAAAATGCACATGCCGCTTTGCAGCATGTGCATTTTTGAAGCATGTTATTTCCCATGACGTTGAAAACGTAGTAGTTCGATAATTACGGTAAGTACTGCACCTACTGCAATCGTGATAAGTGAAACTGGCGAGGAAGATGGAATTTTCGTCATCTCTTTTTGCTCTTTGACCTGTTGTCTTAAACGCGCTTTAGCTACGACTTGCTCTTGTTTTTCAGAAACCTTCTGACTAGCTTTACTATCTTTATCACTGCCATTAGCTGAATTTTGCTGCGAGTTTTTCTTGTTGTTTGTTTTTTCTTGACTACGTTTCTCGCCTTGACGCGATTGAGAGTTCTGCTGATAATCCGTTTTGCTCCCTCGTCCACGTGTGTCACCAAAGCGTGATTTTACAGCATGCTCGGTTGGGCGGGCATCCATGTGGTCTGGTGCTTCAACATCGGGGCGGTCCTGGTTGACTCGGCCCGCCATTGTAGTGATAAAGGTGAAGATGTCGTTAGGTAACGGTTGTACGTTCTCAGAGAAGAACGCGTTAATCTCGCCTCCAAGTAGAAGAATGACTGCGAAGTAGTAGAAAAACAACAGAAGGATAATACCCCCACCAACGGCACCAGCATAGCCTTTCAAAAAGTTGCTTGCGTAAAGAGGAAAGGCAAACAAATATATTTCAAGTAAAACTGATGCTACCAATGCACCACGCCAGCTATGACGCCAACTAACCTTTTGGTTCGGCATTATGATATAGATTGCTTCAAACAGAATGAAGCCCACGATGATGCCACTAAGAATACCACCAATTGTACTAAGAACCGTTGCGATTGTTGCATTATTGTTTAGAAATGGAATGAACTGTTTAAGCGATACTACCAATGCTGGAGCCGAAGAGGCTAGAACCATAATCGGAATAAGTAGAACAAACAGTAAAAGCATACCGATAGCAACAAGGTTCTGACGTATGAGTGTACGAGGACGCACATGATAGATGAGATCTAAAAACTGCTCGATGACAACAAAAAGTCGAGAGCCACCAAAGATAGCAGTTAGAAGTGCTAATATCAAGAGTATAACAGCGCCTTTATTTAGTTGAGCCAGTGCTCCTTTCACAATTCCCTCTGCCGCAGCTTTGTCAGGAAATATTCCTGCTATTCGAGTTTGAATGTCAGCTACTGTAGCAGGACTGAGTTTGCCAAGTGTAAAACCAAGAATACCAAGAAGAGCGATAAGAATTGGAAACATTGCTAACATTAAGCTGTAGGCTAGTGTGCCAGCAAATGTCATTGCGCCATCGTTGTTAAATTTTGTAAGAAAGCGTTGAAATGGTTTCGTTTGCTGCTGTACTTTTTTGACTGGTTCAGAGGAAGCGACCTCTTTGACCTTTTCAACAGGATTTTTGGTTTCTGTTGCCATGATACTGTCTCCTTTTGAGCGAATGAGAATAAGGCATTGTAAGAAAAAAGTTCATAAATGAGTTAAGCACGGAAATATTGCGTATTGTATAATTGCCGCTATGATGTAGAAACGCACGATACCACTAGACAGTATCTGTATAGTTCACGTTTCACTGTGATCTCTCGTTTCATTTCGTGCGAATGTACCGTATAGTATAGAAAGAGCAAAAAAAACGTTCAGAATAGAAGTGTACAGATGAATTCACGACAACAAAGATCGTTTACCTCGTTGTTATGGGATGCCTTGCGCATGAGCGCACAAACGTTGTGGAGAAGCAAAGCAAATCCGGCACGTTCGCTCATGGAGCGACAACGGGCACTAGCGGTGCTGGGACTGCCGTCGAACGCGACGCCGCAGCAAATCAAGCGTCGTTACCGCACTCTTGCGAAACGCTATCATCCAGACCGAGGGGGAGACCGCCAGCAGATGCAGCGTATCATCGCAGCGTATGAACTGCTGGCGAAAGAACAGACGCGCGGATAACACTAGACTAGGCTAGCACCACACGCACTACAGAAGCGTTTCCCTGGTCGTGCTTTCGTCCCGCATTGATCGCAATATACGGAGGGGAACGTGTTTGGCTGCTGCGGTGCTACAGGTGGTTGATAGACCGGGGGTGCTGACTGCTGTATTGGATATGGTTGTACTGGTGGCGTTTGTGATGGTGCCGCTTGTTGCGTTGGATAGTGCTGAGCAGGCGGCACATACGTATTTGTATTTTGTGATGGTGTGCTTGTTGTTGATGGCTGCGATGCTTGTGTAGATTGTATGGTATCGTGAAGAGTTTTGACAGCTTTTATCGCGACACCGCCGATAGTGCTTGCGATCTTCAAACCTTTCGCGATATCTTCCATATCTTTCTTCAAGCGATCAGCAGATGGTAACAGTGTTGAGTCAGATATTTTCGTGAACACATCCTGCCCTAGCTGAAGTATGCTCCCACTACCAGTACTTGCTGCTGCAAACTGGCCTTGCTGTTGTGTGCCGTCGTCGAAGCGCAGCGAAACGCTCGTCCCTTGTACAAGATAAGAGCCTTCACGTCGTACCTCTGGTGTAGTTGCCGAAACCTGTTGACCGTTTGCAAACGATTTTGCGGCATGCGCGATGCGGCTACGGTCCTGTACGATCAGTACAAAACGACCGCCCGGTTGCAGTGTAAGGCGATCAACACGAGAGGTAAAGTAGTCAAGGCCCAAACCTGACTTATGTACACATTCATATTGGCCAGCAGCAGTTTTCATGTATCTATCATCCTCTCCCCACATACGTTGGGATGTTTTCCTAAATCTTTACTTATATTACGAAGAAATGAGGGGGGAAGTTGTTATATGTTGTACTGAGTTAGATGCCTAAGCCACTAGTGCTACAGCCTCATCGATAGGTGATGTTCTATCATTGCCTAACAATCTTGTATCAGAGAGTAAGCGCGCCATTTCCAGCTCTTGCTGACCTGCATCTGTCTTGCCCACGCTGAGCAAGTACTTGCCAAAGCGAATGTGTGTACTGATACGGATGCTTATGCGTTGCGTCGGCTCAAGCTCACGTAACGCATCGCGAAATGCTTGCTCTGCCTGCTCTTCGTTGCCCATCACGCCGTAGATACGACCCAGCATAACATACGCATCGGCACGTCGAAGAATATAACTACGTTCAGCGGCTGCAAGAGCGCGTTCGGCATAGGCAAGAGCTTGCTCATAGTTCTTATCGTCCAGTTCTATTTCGGCGAGAAGGCAAGCAGCAGAGGATACGACATTTGCCAGTTCTTTTTGACGGCGTTGTCCTTCGGTGTTAGACGTTTCGGACTGTAGGTCGCTCAGTTGCCATGTATTTACAAGTTCAAGAAGTGCTTGACGAGCTTTTTCCTTCTGTCCTAGCGCGATCTCAATTTCAGCAACATGGCAGCCAACGGTGGCAGCGCGTAGTGTATCTCCGATTGAGCGATAGAGAAAAAGAGCACTCTCAGCATGCTCAAGCGCGAGCGCTAGTTTTGCTTCTCGCTCACTCTCGTTCTTTGTTTGCGGCTCCAGCGTTGTTGCTTGGATGAAAGCAATAAGTGACTTGCCCCAATGTGCCTCTGCAACATAGCCAAACGGGGTAGTATTGTTCATCATTTTCAATGCAACATCGAATTGTCTAAGCGCGTTCTCAAGTTGATGAAGCTCACGATATGTTGCGGCAAGATGAAGATGTAGGAGCATCCGCTCTTGCATTTGATCGGCAGAAAGATTATTATGTGTTGGCTCCTCACGTGCGGCATAATCAAGGTCACCGCGCGCCTCGACAAACATCCTGCGTTCAAAGTAACACTGACCGCGCAACGCTGCCAGTCGCCAGCGTTGGAGCGATGGCACATTGGGAAATTGGAGTGGTTCTAAGAGATGGAGTGCTTCGGAGACCTGCTTATCAGCTAGGAAACGAGCCGCATCGCTTCTAAGCTTATCGTACGATGTGTACTCGCGCGCCTCTACCTCGGTTTCTCGATGTTGATGGGCAAGGACCTCAAGATCGTCAATCGACAACTTGAGACGCTCGGCGAGAAACCGTAGACTATCGCGTGAAGGATCGACGCGGTTGCGTTCTATTTGCGAGATTAAACTTGTGCTATAGTGGCCACTAGCGACTTCCGCGAGCGAGAGATGAAGATACTCACGTGCCGCTCGGATGCGCCCTCCCAGTGTATCTGGCGAGACGTGTTTTGATGGACGAGGCATAACTATTTGCAGCCTTCCTAACGTTATTGCTATAACAATGACGTTTATTTTTAATTATAGTATATTGTGAATAAAAACACAAGACTTTTTTCTGGGAA